>CAZUTJ010000189.1:0-2791 GCA_964622875.1 uncultured bacterium | reverse complement strand
GTATTTATCTGCGAAAATCTGCGTCCAAAAAAGTTTTTAAGTATTTCTCTGTGTTCTCTGTGGTGAAGTTTTTTTTGAGGAAAAGGTGAGAAAAATTCTGGAAGCTAAAGACCTTTATAAGAGTTATTTTGAGGGAGAGCGGGAGGTGGCTGTTCTCCGGGGACTTAACTTAGAGGTGGATAAAGGAGAAATGGTCTTTATTATGGGACCCTCCGGGGCGGGAAAGAGCACCCTCCTGCACTTGTTAGGAGCCCTGGATAAACCCACGGCGGGAGATGTTCGTCTCAACAGAGTGAACCTTTATCAATTAAAGGAACGGGAAAGAGCTAAGCTGCGCAATAAAAAAGTCGGTTTTGTCTTCCAGTTCTATTATCTTCTCCCGGAATTTTCTGCCTGGGAGAATGTGCTTATGCCGGCGCTTATAGCTGCCGGCAGTCGGCCCCGGGGCGAGGCGGGGAGCGCCGTTATTAAAGAAAAGGCTATAGGGATGTTGAAAGAGGTGGGGTTGGAAGAAAGAGTAAATCATCGGCCGAGCCAGCTTTCCGGAGGAGAAGAGCAGCGGGTGGCTATCGCCCGGGCCTTGATAAATGATCCGGAGATAGTCTTTGCTGATGAGCCGACGGGAAATTTAGACGAGGAAAATAGCTGTTCGCTAATACAGCTCCTCAGGAAATTAAACGAGAGAAAAAAACAAACCTTCGTCATTGCCACTCACCAGGAAGGATTAGCCGAAAAAGGCGAGCGCCTGATCAGGATTGAGGAAGGGAAGATGGTAGAGGAGAGTAGATGAGTTTACAGATTTATCTAGATGGGGAGTTTGTTCCTCGGGAGGAGGCTAAGATATCCGTCTTTGATCACGGGCTTCTCTATGGGGATGGAGTCTTTGAAGGTATTTGTTCTTATAAAAGGAAGGTCTTTAAGCTGACTGAGCATCTTGACCGATTAGATGAATCGGCAAAAACGCTCATGCTGCAAATTCCCTTAAGCCGTGCCGAGATGCAAGAAGCGGTTTTAAATACCCTGCGCCTCAATAAGCTGGAAGATGCCTATATCAGATTGGTAGTCACCCGGGGGGAAGGCGATCTGGGATTGGATCCGAGAAAATGTCAAAAGGCTCGAGTAATTATTATTGCCGATAAGATTGCTCTTTATCCTCGGGAGTTGTACGATAAAGGCCTGGAAATAATCACCGTTCCTACCCGGAGCATTCCCACTGAATCTCTTAATCCCCAGATGAAGTCGTTGAATTATCTTAATAATATTTTAGCTAAGATAGAGGCAATAAACGGAGGAGCGGCGGAGGCGTTGATGTTAAACGCCGAAGGTTATGTCACGGAATGTAGCGGGGATAATATCTTTATCCTTAAGCCGGGGAGACTTCTTACCCCCCCCTCTTACCTGGGAGCCCTGGAGGGCATTACTCGCGGTGTAGTTATGGATTTAGCTAAAGAGCTGGGTCTGAAGGTGAGGGAAAAAGTCTTCACCCGGCACGAACTTTATAATGCCGAAGAATGCTTTCTTACCGGGACGGCGGCAGAGATTATCCCCGTGGTCAAGGTAGATAAGCGCATTATCGGCCTGGGGAAGCCGGGGAAAGTAACCGGAAAACTCTGCCGGGAATTCCGGAAGCTGACGGATAGAGAAGGGATGCCGATATATGAGTAGGCAATTAAAAATTAAAAATGTAAAATTAAGAATTAAATACAAAAACAAAAACGGGATTAAAAACAATTTTTCATTTTTAGTAAATATTCGGTAAACCCATTCATTTTCTCTATTTCCTTCCCCTTGATGGGGGAGGCTTGCTCGCAATTATCCTAATACCCTAAAGGGAAGGGCACAAGCGGGCACAAGCGGGCATAAGCCGGGTGAGTAAGTTCACCCCGGTCATTATCCGGCTTGACCGGATAATCCAGGCAATACCATGTAGCTATAACTGGATTGCCCGGTCAAGCCGGGCAATGACGGGGTTGGCTGAGCTTTCATAAGGTAATTTTGAAATTCCTGAACTTGAACTTAGATATAGCCAAGCCAAGTGACTTTGGGACAGCGTCGTTTATTTACATCTCGTGATAATCTGTGTAATCTGTGGTTATGAATGTTTTCGCGCGCGGGAGCTTTTATGTTTTGTGAGATATGTGGTAAAAGCCAGGCTACGGTTCATTATACGGAAATAATTAATAATGAGATGGCTGAAATGCATCTCTGCGAGAACTGTGCCCGGGAAAAAGGGGCTCTAATTAAACCTCAATTTCCTTTGGCCGACCTTTTGGCCGGCCTCGCCGACTTCCAGGCTCCCTCAACGGCAGAGAAGAGAAGAGTTGGGAAATGCCCGCGTTGCGGTCTCACTTATGCCGGTTTCCGAAAGAGCGGACGGTTGGGTTGCAGTCAGTGTTATTATACTTTTAAGGATGGCTTAGCTTCACTTCTGAAAAGGGTGCATGGGGCGAGCGAACATGTGGGGAAAGCTCCGGCCTCAGCCGGTAAAGAGACCGGGGCCGGCCGCGCCCTTAAGGAATTGCGGGAGAGACTCCATCAGGCTATCCAAAAGGAAGAATTTGAGGAAGCGGCCCGATGGCGAGACCGGATAAAGGAGCTGGAAAAACAATAATCACACAAAAAAACCATAGAGAGCACAGAGAAAAAAAGAAAAAATGTAGGACGCAGATAAATGCCGATTTTTAGGATTAAAAATTAAAAAATTTAAATATTTTATTTTTTAAAGTCTAGGAAAGCATAAACGCCTTTTTCTGTCATTCCCCGATTCAATCGGGGAATCCAGGTTCTGGAT
>CAZUTJ010000188.1:0-2793 GCA_964622875.1 uncultured bacterium | reverse complement strand
CTCCATTTCCTTAATTCGCTCACGCCATCCCATTTACCGGATTTTTTCCTTAAAGCATCCTGTATCTTCATCGCCTCCATTATGCCCTTTTGCCTCTTCTCTTCCGCTTTCTTCTGATTCCAAGCATCCATATATAACTTCACCGCCTTTCGTAAAAGTTCACTGCGAGTGATATGCTCCTCCCGGGTCAACCGGTCCAGTTGCCCAAGAAATCCTTCTGGAAAACTGACATTAATCTTCGCCATCCTCATCACCTCCACAAAAACAGTATATCCAATTTCCTTCAAAATGTCAATACAAAAATTACCTCCTATTGGTAGTTACTATATGGAGATAAAAAAAATTGGTAACTGTTTACAGAGTGGTACGTCAACAGGTACTTCCCCCTTTTGTAAAGGGGGATTGAGGGGGATTTGAAATACCATCGTGACCCGGTTGCCTGGAAATCCCCCCTAACCCCCCTTTACAAAAAAAAGGGGGGGGCACATGAAGGCCGTGAACGGTTACTAATTTCAAAAGGCTAATTTTAAACCACCCTTTTCTGAAACACAAATTGATTGCATCCTATAGATTTCGTCCTCATCCCTTTTACCAGAGAGAACCCTTTGTTTTCCACAAAAGAAACTACTTCATCAAAAGAAGCATATTCGTAAGGAAGCCCTCCGGCCCAATCAACGGCATCATAGTAAATTGACATCCCTCGCTTCTCTCTTAATGGATGCTTCAGCTTTATCAACCTAGCCACGATTCTAGGGAATAAGATAGACCAGACCATTAGCTTTTGAAGAAATCTTCCCGATGTATTATACAACCTCTTAAATTTACCCCACAGAGGAGATGTATAATGACGGTTGTAAATTGCTAGGAGGAAAGAACCCTCATTGTCCACCAAACTAGCGGCATTATCAATAGCTTTCCACATAGAGCCGGTATGATGAAGCACGCCCCAGGAGTAAACTATGCCAGCCTTTCCCAGGCTGTTATTAAATTGCTTGTCTAATATCGAACCTTCCCATATAAGCCAGTGCGGGACATTCCTCCGTTGCTTAATCACCCGGCAGGCCTGGACACTTTTAGGATCAGTGTCGGTGCTTATTACCCTTGAGGCACCTATGTCTATCGCCGCCAGGGAAAAAATCCCGCTTCCACAGCCAATATCAATAAAAGTCTTCCCTTTTAAAGTTGTCATGCCTAACAACCGACGCAGCGAATTCTTAGCCTCTTCAAACCCTCTCTCGTCAAAATCCTTGATATATTTTAGCCAGTTTTCTCCAAAAGAAAAAGTTACATCCTTTACTTCCAGCTCCTGGTAAACCTTGAGCATCTGTTGAGCTGCATTCCTCCAGGAAAAATCTTTAGCCCTTTTTAAACCTTTTTTGATAAGCATTGTGCATAATTCTTCACCTTCTAAGCACCGGCACATTGCCTGGGCAATCTCAACAGGATTATGTGGATTCACCAATATAGCAGCATCTCCAACAATCTCTGGTCCACTAGAATTATTTGAGGTAATAACCGGTGTTCCGCAAGCCATGGCCTCCAAAAGGGGAAATCCAAAGGCCTCATAGAAGGAAATGAATACGAACAAACTGGCAGCGTTATATAAGGAAACTAAATCATGGTCATCAACATAACCGAGGAAGCGTATTTTGTCCCTAACAGGAGAATTTCTAATTAACTCATCCGCAGATAAATAATGACTACCTATGCTCCTTCTTGATTCTCCCGTGATAACCAACCCATAAGAACCTTTGCTCTCTTTAGCAAAATATTCGTAAGCCTTAATAAGTCCCCCTAAATTTTTCCTTTTCTGGAAACTACCGGTAAAAAGAATAAAATCTTTTTCTAATCTAAACTTTTCTCGCACCTCTTCCCTGGCCCGGGAGTCCACTATTCGAAATCGGGGATGAACTCCGGGATAAATTACTCTGACCTTTTCTTTTTTAACTTTCAGATAATTTACGATATCTGACTTGGATTTCTCAGAAACAGTAATAATGATATTCGCTTTTCTTTTAATTAACCAACACAAGAATCGGAAGTAATAAAACATCTCCTTTGAAACCATTTCCAGCTCCGGAAATAATACCGGACTAATATCGTGCAAGGTAACTACCGTTCTTTTTGCTTTTCGAAACCAAACAGAACTATCTGGAAAATGAAAGATGTCAATGTTATCCTTTTTCACCTGTAAGGGCAAAGTGTAATTTGTCCAAACCTGCGAGTGAATTCCTCTCTCAACTACCTTAATGGAAAAATTTGGAGACAATGTAAGTCTTTTCTCATCTATTGGATGATCTGAGTATAATACATATTCATTTCGGTCATCTATTCCCGCCAGATTTTCCAAAAGACCTCGCAAATATCTTTCAAAACCACTACGGTTATATTCTAATATCCTCACTCCAATTCCGATCCTCATAGTTCCGAACTCCTCTCACATTAATAGTTCTTAATCTCCTTTAAGAGTGAGGGAAAACGCTCAAATTTGCTCGGGCGAAGTACCGATTTCATAAATTCTACTAAGAGTACAAGTAACTTGAGCCTTCCTATTTTCACTCGCGGAAAATGTTTCCTTAAATAGATAAACCAACTTTTATACCCCTCCAGAAATATCCGGAGGGAACCTTTCTCATAGCTCTGGCTGCAATAATGGATAACTTTCGCCCGGGGAAGATAGCATATCTTCCAGCCGGCATTCTTCATTCTACGACACCAATCCAGATCCTCACAGTACATAAAGAACCTCTCATCGAGCAGTCCAATCTCTTCCACAGCCTGGCGTCGCACCAG
>CAZUTJ010000187.1:0-2799 GCA_964622875.1 uncultured bacterium | reverse complement strand
CAAAGTCCCAGGAGAAGATTCTGAAAAGACCCCCGGGCCAAGGCCCTGATTTCCTTTTCGTTTTTCTCTCCTCCAAAAGCTAAGCGGAGGTTGCCGAGAGCAATCTTCCTTCTCTTTCTCCAGGCAAAATAGAGCAGGTCTCCCCCTCTTTTACCCAAAAAAGATAAGCAGCCGAGGGGTAAAAAAGAAGCCCCTCCCGCTATCAACCGTATGAAAAAAGAACCTAGCCTGCTCTCTAAGCCTTTCCATTTTCTTCCCGTCACCCATTAACCCTCGCCGTCAATTATCTTTTCTTAGGAAAAATACCTTGTTTTTGAGCAGTCCCGGCAAATTCCTAATTTCTGAAATTTCCCCTCTATGTGCCTCTTTCGAATTTGCCCTAAGCTGGGGCCCTGCCAGATTTCCTTAATCGTTTGCTGTCTCACATTGCCTAAAATCTCTTTCCCATCGTAATCTAAGCAACACAGAGATACCTCGCCATTCCAGAGGATAGTGAAGGTGTTCCAGAGTCGGAGGCAAGGATGGCGAATGGGAGAGACACTATTCTGAGCCCATTCAGCCGGGACGCGGTCCTCCGTCCAGTTGTGGGCCGGGTCCACATGCACCTTATCAACTTTACCCTCCCACTCTTGCCGGAAGTCTGCCGCCTCACTGAGGTTGTCCTCTAAAGCCGTGTAAACGAGCTCAACTCGCGGCTTTAGGCTTCCTTGACTTCGCCTTAAATCTAAAAGACGCTGAATATTCTTACAGACGACATCATAATCCAAATTTTTCCGGATACTTTCAAAGATTTCCTTAGTGTTGCCATCAAAGCTGATCTTAATTTCGTCAAGGCCTGCTCGGATTAATTCTCCGGATTTTTCCTCCGTGAGCAGAGAACCGTTGGTGAAAATCTTAACACGATTTAGACCTACTTCTTTAGCCAGTTTAATTCTCTCCGCCAGGCGTCTGTCGAGGAGCGGCTCTCCAAAGTTATGGAGATGCAAACAGTGAATCTTATTAAGGGCGCATTCCTTTATAATACTTTGATAAAGCTCCTCACCCATAAATCCTATCCGGCGAGTCATCTTAGCCCGGGGGCAAATCACACAATTAGCATTACAAGCGTTAGTTGTTTCCACCTGAATGACGGGCGGAAAAGCTCTATAAATCAGCTCAGAGGCTTTGGTTACCACCTGGGAAACCAAAAAAGAATGTCCTCGGTAGAGCCATTCCCTCGTGGGCTTTCTCATCTTTATCCTGCCCCTCCTATCTTCTGAAGCTGTTGCTCTATTGCCCCCAAGACCTCCGGCACTTCTATTATTTCCATACATTTGTAGTCTCGCCCTGGACAGATTTTCTTCATACAGGGGCTACAAGCGATTTTTTTTTGAATGACGCGATGACCGTTACCCCAGGGAGCCGATTTCTGAGGATTGGTAGAACCAAAAATAGCCGCTACTGGAGTTCCCACGGCCGCAGCAATATGCATGTTCCCGGTATCATTAGTTACGAACATCTGACATCGGGAAATGAGGGCCGCCAATTCTCGCAGGTTAGTTCTCCCGGCAAAATTAAGGGGCTGTTTTTGCATCATCTGAGCCAGGGAATCGGCTAATTCCCTTTCTTGTGAATCGCCAAAAACAATTATCTTGACCCCATATCTTTTCATTAGCTCATCGCCTACCTGGGCAAATCTCTCCGGGAACCAACGTTTGGCCAACCCGTAGGTGGCTCCGGGATTTATCCCCATTAACCTATCCTGGGGGGAAATACCCGCCTCCCGGAGAAACTTCTCTGCTCTTTCCCTCTCCGCCTCAGTAACATTCCAGACCAACTTCTTATTTTCTCTTTCCCTGCTAAACTCTCTGCCCCCGGTTATTTCCCTAACCAGAGACAAGTAATAACGAACCTGGTGTTCCTCTTTTGGAAAATGGGGGGGGCGTTTTATCCGCTGAGTGAGGAGAAGTGATCTCCCATCAGTAGCATAACCCACCCTCTGGGGAATGCCGGCTAACCAGAAGAGAAAAGCGGAGGAGAAAGAGTTGGGGAAGAGTACCCCCAGGTTAAATTTAGCGGCTTTTAATCTCCCGGCCAAGCTTCGGCGACTCTCCCCCTTCTTCATCACATATATTTCCTGGACATCAGGATTGGTCTCAAACACCGGGGCTACCCATTCTTTAGCTAAGACGGCGATATGAGAATCCGGGAATCTTTCTCTGAGGAAATAAAGGGCCGGGGTGGAAAGCACGGCATCGCCGAGCCAGTTAGGCACCCTGACAATTATCTTTAACACGGTAATAGTTCCTCTAAAATCTCTTTTCCCTTAACAATCCGGAGCTTCACCGTTAGATAGAGCATCCCGGCTGAAACCCTCTCCCGGGAAATAATACGGATCGCGTCCTTCTCGGTGGTAACGATAAAATCAGCTCTCCTCCAAGCGGCCTTCTCCTCCACCTCCCTGAGCTCAGCCTCCCGGTACCAGTGATGGTCCGGAAAGCGCACTTTCTCTACTAACAAAGCTCCCAGTTTGCTCAGGGTTCTCTCGAAAGATTGGGGATGGCCAAGGCTGGATAAAGCCAGAACCCTCTTCCCGGAGAGGATGCCAAGCTCCTGCCTCTTTCCCGTCTTGAGAGCAATTAAATGGTTGGGGTGATGAACCGTCTCCACAATTTTGGCTCCGGGCTTGATTTTCTTTAATTTCTCCTTCAAGCTCTTGAGGTCATCTGCCTGGTCAACCCGGGTTAAGAGAAAGAGTCCCCCCCGCCTCAGGTTCCTCAACGGTTCGCGCAATCTCCCGCGCGGAAGGAGATAGCCGTT
>CAZUTJ010000186.1:0-2818 GCA_964622875.1 uncultured bacterium | reverse complement strand
GAGGATTATTAGTCCACTTCAGTCATTTATTTGCCTTCCACCCTCTATCCTTTAGTTTAAATAATTCTAAATTCCTTTATTTACTTTGCGTCTTTGTGCCTTAGTGGCTAAATAGTTTACTTCTTTTAATCCTAAAAATCTGCGTTTATCTGCGTCCAAAAAATTTGTATATTTCTCTGTGTTCTCTGTGGTGATAATTTTTAGTGTTTTCTGATTGACAAGTTGTTCCGGTATGGGTTATAATCAACTCAGCTTCAAAGATCGCTAAAGACTTGCCTGAGAGGACAAAGGTAGGCGGGGTTCTGGCGAAATCTTATCGGGAAAAGGAGGGGAAAATGTAGTGTCTATGATTAAGCTGAAGAAAGATGAACCGCTGGAAAGGGCCCTGAGACGCTTCAAGAAGAAGATGGATAAAGAAGGCATACTCAGGGAGAGGAGGAGGCACGAACATTACGAGAAGCCCAGCCAGCGTAAGCGCCGGAAGATGTTGAAGTCAAGACAGAGAGAAAAAAGGTATGAGGCAGAGAAGTTTTGAACTGATGAAAGAAGTGGCTATTTCCACCCAGTCGAAGGTGGTGCTTCTGGTCATTGATGGTCTAGGAGGATTACCTTACCGGGGAAAGACGGAGCTGGAAAAGGCCGTTACTCCTCACCTGGACGAGTTAGCCGCCAGGGGCATCCTGGGAATGACCGATCCGATTGGCCGGGGGATTACCCCGGGAAGCGGACCGGCTCACCTGTCTCTCTTTGGCTACGACCCTCTGAAGTTTAAGATCGGGAGAGGGGCTTTGGCGGCGACGGGAATAGGATTCGAACTCGGGCCCGACGACCTGGCGGCGAGAATAAACTTTGCTACCATTGATGAGGAAGGAAAGGTAATTGACCGCCGGGCGGGGAGAATCAGCAGTGAGGAGAACAAGGAACTCTGTCAGTTATTAGAAAAGATAGAGATAGGGGGAGTAGAGTTCTTTGTGAAGACAGTGAAAGAGCACCGGGCCGTGGTTATCTTCAGAGGAGCGGGCCTTTCCGACGAGCTAAGTGACTCTGACCCTCAGATAACCGGGATTCCTCCGCTGACGGTGGAAGCCCTTTCTCCGGAAGCGGGGAAGACGGCCGGGATAGTTAATGGCTTCCTCCAGAAAGCGAGGGAGCTTTTAAGCGCCTATCGCCCGGCTAATATGATTCTCCTGCGCGGGTTTGCTAAATCTCCCCAGCTTCCTTTCCTGGGGGAAATTTATCGCCTCCGGCCGGCGGCTATTGCTGCCTATCCTATGTATCGCGGCCTGGCCAGGTTGGTAGGGATGGATATATTATCTACCGGAGAAACCGTAGAGGAAGAGTTCGAAACCCTGAAAGATAATTTCTCTAAATATGATTTTTTTTACCTCCATATCAAAGGAGGTGATAGTGCCGGCGAGGATGGGGATTTTCAGAGGAAAGTAAAGGTGATTGAAGAGGTGGATAGGAATATCCCCGGTCTCACGGCTCTATGTCCGGAGGCGATAGTCGTTACCGGGGACCATTCTACCCCTTCCCTTCTCAAGTCACATAGTTGGCATGCGGTTCCTTTGCTCTTGTCTTCGCCCTGGTGCCGACCGGATAAGGGAGATAGGTTTTCGGAAGAGGCCTGTTCTCAAGGTGGACTGGGAAGATTCCCGGCTTTAAAGGTGATGCCCCTACTTTTAGCTCATGGGCTTAAACTGACCAAATACGGGGCCTAGTGCACTGTGACATTAATTCCTAATAGCTGTCATTCCCGCGTAAGCGGGAATCCAAAATGGTTTTTCCTGGGGATTGCCCGGTCAAGCCGGGCAATGACAATATGTGCCGACTATCAACAACTCGTGTCACAGAGCACCAGGATATCGTTACAAAAGTTTTGTGTCATTTGGTAGTGTAGCCCTTTATGGGCGTAGACGACGGGGACAAGCCCCTACACTACATCAGCGGAACATATTATTATCTATGGAACGTACTACTAGAAAATGGCAACAAAGAACCCCTGCTCTTGCAGCTCAGATTACCGATCATATTTGGTCTACCCGGGAATTATTGGTCTATCGGGTCCCATAATTTTTTCAATAAAGTGGAGACACCAGGGGATTTTCAATAAAAGGTGCTTTTACCCCTGAACCCCTGAACCCTTAGCTCCGAAGGAGCGTATCTTAGGACATTATCACAAACTATCTTTGTCCATATATGATTTGCTTAGTTATTACAAATAATATAAAAAGAATGTTGGGTGTGATAACAAGGAGTTGAAAATGGCTGACTATGTGTTAAGAGAAAGAAATATTCCGCTGGATGATTCCTGGGATGTGATCGTTGTTGGCGGCGGTCCGGCCGGATGCGCTGCAGCAACGGCCGCCGCGCGGGAGAATAGACGGACATTGCTGCTGGAGGCGACCGCTGTCCTCGGCGGCATGGGAACGTCTGGTCTGGTACCTTGAAGTCTAGGAATTTCAAAGTTACCTTATGAAAACCCAGCCAACCCCGTCATTGCCCGGCTTGACCGGGCAATCCAGTTATAGCTACATGGTATTGTCTGGATTATCCGGTCAAGCCGGATAATGACCGGGGTGAGTTTGCTCACCTGGATTGCTACGGGAGGAAAAAGTCAGCCGCCGCCGCCGGCGGCCTAATTTAACATTTCCTTTTGGAATATGGTATGTTTATACCAGGAAAGTATAGAAAAGATAAGGAGATAGCGAAGATAGGGGGATAAAGAAAAGAGAGGAATAAAGAATAGAATTAAAATAATAGGCCTGTGATTCAGACAGTAGATCGGATACCACCGTAACTTCCCCATAATTAGGCA
>CAZUTJ010000185.1:0-2822 GCA_964622875.1 uncultured bacterium | reverse complement strand
GCACCAACAAGATAGTCGTCTTTGAGGGGGATAAAGAGGTCATCGGGAAGTTGGTTCGGGTCAAGGTCAAGGAGGTTAGTTCCTGGACTTTGTTTGGGGAGATGAAAAGCGGTGAAGTTGATCTTGACTTTATCCTGGGTTAAGAATTATAATGGTAACCGTTCACGGAACGTTGAAATCAGAAAATAGAAATTGAAATTGGAAACTTAACCTTTATGTTTTGGTGCTATTCGGAGCATTGAAATTGGAAATTAGAAATTTGGACTTCACGCTTTTGCACTGTTTTTCCTGGTTTCCACTTTCCAATTTCAAGCCGTGAACGGTTATTTATAATATTACTGTTAAGATGTCTGGTAAAGCTCAGGGCGTCTGAGGACACAGATTTCTGAAAAACTTAGAAATCTCTGAAGAGGTAGATAAAATGCAGACTTTATTAGGCAAGAGGATTTTGATGGTTCTGGCTCACGATCAGTATCGGGATGAAGAGTATGAGAAGCCGCGGAAGGTATTCGAGGATGAAGGAGCGAAGGTGACGGTAGCTTCTTCTTCGCCGGGAGAGGCGCGAGGGAAGTTAGGAGGCAAGGCTGCGGTAGATATTCTGCTTGAGGAAGCTAAAGTGGAGGACTACCAGGCTATTGTTTTCGTGGGTGGTCCCGGTTCGAGCGAATACTTTCATAGTTCCAAAGCCTTATCCCTGGCCCGGGAGACCTTTGAGGCCGGCAAGATAGTGGCGGCTATCTGCATTGCTCCCGCTACCCTGGCCAATGCCGGTCTCCTCAAGGGGAAGAGGGCTACAGCCTTCCCTTCGGTGGAGAGCGACCTCAAGGCCCAGGGAGCGAATTACACCGGTAATCAGGTAGAGAGAGAGGGAAAAATCATCACTGGCAGCGGCCCGGAGGCCGCGGCGGAGTTCGGGAAAACGATCGTGGCCGTCTTGAATGAATGACAGCTTTGTCCCCTCACCCTAACCCGAACAAGTCGGAATTAAAAATTCCAAAATCCAAATATCAGATACCAGATACCAGATAAATCTGGTAAATCCAAAATTCAAATGTTAAAATCCAAATAAATCTTTTAAATCCAGGCGAATCCATTATTTGTCATTTATTCTCTCCAGGGGAGAGGGAGGCGGAAAAGGAGTTTATGGTTATTGAGTCTTGTAGCTTTGGTTCCGTATCTATTAAAGTTATAACCGAGGGACTTTTTGGCATCAGTTCAAATTTTCTGTTCAATTTTCTTGACTTACTCTTTCTTTTCCGTTAGAATATAGCCTAAGACATCCTACAAAGCTCAGGACGTCTGATTACACAGATTTTCTTTTGAAGTAATCTGTGTAATCTAATTAATCTGTGTAATCAAGAGATTGCTGGATCTTTCAGCAATCTCCAGGAGATAAAGGTGAGATTGATTATAACTACTTGTGAAGAGGGCCGGGCCGAGGAGATGGCCGATTGTTTGTTAAAAGAGAGGCTGGTAGCCTGCGTCAATATCGTCGGGCCGGTAAAGAGCAAGTATCGGTGGGAGGGAAAGATAGAGACTGAGAACGAGTGTATGTTGTTTATGAAAACGAGAGATGAATTGGTTCGGTTAGCTAAAAGAAGGATTGAGGAAGTTCACTCTTACCAGGTTCCTGAGATCATATCTCTGGAGGTAGGAGAGGTTAATCCGCAATATCTTGCCTGGGTGGAGAAGGTAACCGGGCCGGAAGAAAGAAAGTAGGATGCATTTCTGCTTCGGAGTTTCCATAAAACTGCCTTTTGGTTTGATTGAGGGAGGTTAGTATCTGGATTGCCCGGTCAAGCCGGGCAATGACAAATTTTTACTGTAAACTGACCACTGCAAACTCCCGACCGTAGGAAGGGTTATCTTAATGGCCAAGATGTGGACAAAGAAAGAAGAGGGCTTTCTGAAAAAACATTACCGGAAGATGGGTGGTGAAGAGTTAGCCAAAAAGTTTGATGTTTCCCCCGAGGCCATCCGAAGGAAGGAAAAGAGATTGGGTCTCGTGCGGGAACATCCTTGCAGAAAGAAGGAAAAAAAGACTATTCTTTCCTTACCTAAAAAGTGGACTGAAAGAGAGGAGCAATATCTCAGAGAACATTATCTGGAAAAGTCGAATGTCAAGTTAGCTAAGAAACTTAAAACTACTCCCAAGTCGGTGGAGAAAAAACTCTGGCGGATGGGGTTAAAAAGGAGGAAAAGGGGGGCTGATAGATCTCCTGGGGAGGGGAGGGAAAGAGAGAGTGGCAAGAAAGGAGAAAAAGAGAGAAGAATAGAGAAATTTCTGAGAGAGAAACATCCGTCGGAAGGGGAAAAGAAAATAGATGAGCAGCGTCCCCGGGCCATAGAGGGGTTTGAGGCGGCTATGCGACTCTATTGTGCCCAGAAATACAGGCCGGCGGAAAGTGCTTTTAGAAGACTGGTTAAAGATTTTGCTGATGTTCATGATATAGTCTATAAGGCAAAGCAATACCTCAAATTTTGCCTTAACAGGAAGTGATGTTACTCCTTGCTTAGACAAGTTGAAATTCTCCTTGTCCTCGAAGAGGGTTTGATAATTTCAGCTTAAGCTTCGGAGTTAATTCGCACTTATCACTTAGCTTCACTAAGTGATGTGCTCATTAAGGAGGTGAATTTTAATGAAGAAGATAGAGATGCTGACTCTCTCTTTAGCTCTGGGGGGGATGCTTTTCCTCACTGGCTGCGTGAGCGTTCAGCTTCGGCGTGCCGTAGAGGTAGAGGAGATTATGGAAATGCCGGTAATGGAAGAGCCCGTTGAAGTCATAGAGGAGCTAGCAATTACTCACACTGTAGTTAGGGGA
>CAZUTJ010000184.1:0-2823 GCA_964622875.1 uncultured bacterium | reverse complement strand
TATATGGACTACGACATTAAGGATATCAAGTTAGCTAAGGCTGGTAAACTTCGTATTGAGTGGGCGGCGGGGCAGATGCCGGTGCTGAATTTAATTAGTAAAAGATTCGGTCAAAAAAAGCCTCTTCAGGGAATTCGCATCGGAGCCTGTCTCCATGTGACGGCGGAGACGGCTAATCTTATGCTTGCCTTAAAGGCGGGTGGGGCCTCTCCTTTTCTTTGTGCCTCTAATCCTTTAAGCACCCAGGATGAGGTAGCTGCCTCTTTGGTTAAGGATTATCACTTAGAGGTCTTTGCCATAAACGGAGAAGATGATAAGGACTACTATAAGCATATAGACAAGGTGCTTGATTATCAGCCGATGATTACTATGGATGATGGGGCTGATTTGATCTCCCGCATCCATTCCCAAAGGGAAGAGTTGGTTGAGGGCATCATCGGGGGGACGGAAGAGACGACCACCGGTGTCATCAGGCTGCGCAGCCTGGAGAAGAAAGGACTGCTAAAGTTTCCCTTAATTGCCGTTAACGATACCCCGACCAAGCACTTTTTTGACAACCGCTATGGGACCGGACAGAGCACCATTGACGGGATATTGCGGGCTACTAATCTCTTGCTGGCCGGAAGCACTGTGGTTGTTTGTGGTTATGGCTGGTGTGGTCGGGGGGTAGCTTCCCGAGCCGAGGGAATGGGGGCGAAGGTGATTGTTACCGAGACCGATTCCCTGAAGGCTCTGGAAGCCACTATGGATGGCTACTCGGTGATGCCTCTTAAGAAAGCGGCCCGGGAAGGAGATATTTTTATTACTCTTACCGGCGACATTGGGGTTATTAGAAAAGAGCACTTCCCTTTGATGAAAGATGGAGCTGTTTTAGCTAACGCCGGTCACTTCAATGTGGAGATAGATTTAGAAGCTTTGAAACAATTAAGTCGCAAGAGAAGGAAGGTAAGGGAGTTTATCGAAGAATATACTCTCCCCAACGGGCGGCGGATTAATCTTTTAGGGGAAGGACGCCTGATTAACTTGGCCGCAGCTGAGGGACATCCAGCCGCCGTTATGGATATGAGCTTTGCTAACCAAGCTCTCTCGGCGGAGTTTTTAGCTCAAGAGGGTGGCAACTTAGAAAAAAAAGTCCATGCCGTTCCTTCTTCCATAGACAAGGAAATTGCCCGCCTCAAACTCAAATCTTTAGGGATCCGGATAGATTCCCTGACCAGGGAACAAAAAAAGTATCTCAGCTCCTGGGAAATGGGGACTTGAAATAATAGGGTTCCAGGGTTCAAAGTTCAGAGGTTCAGGGGTTCCAGATAAGCTTTTTACTTGGCCTCTTTGCTGAACGGAGCGAGGCTTTATTTTCTAGTCCTAAAAATCAGAACTATCCCGATGGTAGCGAAGACGATGTTAGCTAGCCAGGCGCCGACAAGGGGGGGTAAAATTCCTTGCCCGAGGAGCTGTCCTAACCGGAAAAAGGCTAAATAGATAAAGCCTATTCCTAGAGCCTTGCCGAATCCGGCCATAAGTCCTCCCCGGCGGGTAGGGAGGGCAAAGGGGATTCCCAGAAGAACGATAATGAGGTTCATCAGGGGAAGGGAGAATTTTGAATGGAGTTCTACCAACTCTCTCCGGGGCCGGAATCCTCTTTTCTCCAGTGTTCTTATTCGTCTCTTCAATTCCCGGAAGCTAAGCTCTCTTTTCCTCCTCTCCCCAACAGAAAAATCTGCAGGGGTTTCGGCAATATCAAGTTCTTTAAGAGGCTTTGATTTACCGGTAGGGGCTCCTCTTTCATCGTATATTTTTCGAAATCCCTGACGGAGAACCCAGCGATTCTCCTGCCACTTAGCTTCCTCAGCATCAATTCTCAACTCTATAAAACCCTGAGGGGAATGTCTTAAAATCTGGAGCCCTCCCAGAACCATTTCTTTCTTATCAAAAGAGCGGATATAAAACATATTTCCGGCTTCCCCATAGAGCTGAATATCCCGGAGGAGCGCATCTTCTCCTCTCCTCATCCTCTTAAGCTCATCGGCCCGGTGGGTGGCCGGGGGGACTATCACCTCATTAACAAATAGGGTAAAAAGACTAATGAAGAAACTCAGGACAAGCAAAGGAAGAATAGTTCGATAAAGATTAATCCCGCTAGCCTTTATAGCGGTAAGTTCATTGTTCTTAGCCAGAGTCCCCAATCCGAAGAGAGTGGCCAGAAGTAAGGCCACCGGCCCGATAATGATGAAGACTTCCGGGATAAGATTCAGGTAGTAGTCAATGATCAGTGACGCGGGCATCCGGGCCTGGAGCCATTCATCGGAGTTAGCGAATAGATCCACTATTAGATATAGGGAAACGAAGGTAAGTAGGGCCCCGAGGTAAACGGTGAGAAGGTTTCTCGCCAGATAGCGGTCAAGAATCCTCAATGTTCAATCCTCCTGATAATGAGAAAGAGCCCGACGCTGCTGAGGAAAACGGTGGGCGCCCACATAGTTATGACCGGAGGAAGCGCTCCCTTCTCCCCCAGGGATTCTCCCAGCATCATCATTACATAATAGAGGAGAATAAGAAGAAAACTCAACCCAAATCCCCGGGATTTCCCTCCTTTTTTAACCATTATTCCTAAAGGGGCGCCGATGAGGATAAAGGTAAGGCTGGCAAAGGAAAGAGAGAAGCGGCGGTTAATTTCTACCAAAAGGGGATAAACTTTCAGGCCAGGGAGTTCTTTTATCTCTTCCCGTAATTCCTGAATAGTCATTTCATCACGGCTTTTTCTTCTTATTCTTACCTCGGGCAGAGGAATATTAAAATAATAGACGGAGAAGTCGGTGCGGCTGT
>CAZUTJ010000183.1:0-2842 GCA_964622875.1 uncultured bacterium | reverse complement strand
CTATACTCATAAAGGGCTATATTGCCAAATGATCTAAAACTAATATTACAGAGCATTAGTGAAATTACCGAAATTCAATTAGTAAATTATTTAAAAACCACGAAGATAGAAGTAGGATTACTAATAAATTTCGGTAAGGAAATAAAGATAAAAAGAGAAATATTTAATCAGTGGGTATCTGTGGTAATCAGTGTCTGAATTACAGGACATCTCTATTTTGTCTTGACAGAATTAAAAAGTCCTGGCATTTCCCGGTGAAATATGGTATCATTGGGAAACAAGAATAGCTTTCACTTTTTTTCTTTATCCCTAAATCTTTTTATTATCTTTCTATCTCCTCAGGAGAACAGCAATGAAAATATTGGGCATCTCCACCAGCCCCCGCCCCCGGGGAAACGCGGAACTTCTCCTTGACGAGGTCTTAAAAGGAGCCGAGAGTGAAGGGGCGAAGGTAGAGAAGGTTCTCCTCAAAGACTTGAGAATCTCCCCCTGCCTTGAATGCGATCGCTGTTTCAAGAAGGGCAAATGTGTCATCAACGACGGTATGCGAGTTCTCTATCAGAAATTTATCGCTGCCAATCGCCTCATTTTTGCCTCCCCCATCTACTTTATAGCGCTTTGTGCTCAAGCCAAGATGGCTATCGACCGCTGCCAGGCACTCTGGGCCAGAAAGCATATCCTTAAAAAACCCCTCTTTGAAAAAAAGCCGCACCCCCCCCGCAAGGGTCTATTTATCGCTGTGGGAGGAAGAGGCGGCAAAAAGGTATTCGAGGGGGCCCGGGTAACTATGAAATGTTTCTTCAAAGTGCTAGAGATGGAGTATGGCGGAGATCTTCTTTACGAGCGCATTGATGAAAAAGGGGCTATCCTCAACCACCCTTCGGCCCTGAAGGAGGCTTTTAGGGCCGGGAAGGAGCTGACGCAGGAAAAAGGAGATATCCCGAAGAGGCTGGCGAAGCCGAAGAAAGCAGGTTAGAATGTCTTTACCACGGCCAGAAAGGCCTCCTGGGGTATATTTACTTTGCCCATTCTCTTCATCCGTTTCTTACCCCGCTTCTGTTTTTCCAGAAGCTTCCTCTTCCTGGTTATATCTCCTCCGTAAAGCTTCTCGGTAACATCCTTGCGAAAAGCCCTAATCGTCTCCCGGGCCACGATCTGGCCACCGATAGCCGCTTGCACGGTGGTGGGAAATTGCTGCCTCGGGATAGCTTCCTTAAGCTTCTGGGTCAGGGTCCTCCCTCTCTTATAAGCCTTCTCCCGATGAACTATGCTGGCCAGAGCCTCCACCACCTCCCCATTGAGAAGGATATCCAGCCTGACAACTTTCTGTTTTCTGTAGCCTATGTATTCATAATCAAGGGAGCCGTAACCCTTAGTCACAGACTTAAGTTTATCGTGAAAATCCATGACTGTCTCCCCCAGAGGAAATTCAAACACGATCACTACCCGAGTGGGGTCAAGATAACTGGTGCTGATATAAACACCTCTTCTATCCTGGGACAGTTCCATTAAGACCCCGATATATTCATCAGGAGAGATAATACTCATCCTGACAAAAGGCTCTTCTATGTACTCTATCTCCTGGGCCGGGGGAAACCGGGCCGGATTATCTACGAGGAGGGGCTCTTTTCCTCTCCTCTTCACCTGGTAGCGAACGCTGGGAGCGGAAGAAACCAAATCCAGATCATATTCTCTCTCCAGGCGCTCTTGCACAATCTCCATATGCAGAAGCCCCAAAAAACCGCAGCGGAACCCAAACCCAAAGGAGGGGGAGGTCTCCGGTTCATAGATAAAAGAGGAGTCATTCAAGCTCAATTTATCCAGAGCTTCTCTTAATAACCCGTAGTCACCTGTCTCCACCGGGTAGAGTCCCGAGAAGACCATGGGCTTAGCCGGCTTGTATCCGGGCAAAGCTTCCCGGGCCGGCTGACGAGCGGAGGTGATGGTATCTCCCATTCGGGCCTCTTGAGCGCTTTTAATATTAGCCACGAGATATCCGACCTCGCCAGTCCTCAGGATTTTAGTTGCCTGCATCCCGGGCTTAAAGACACCCACCTCCATAACTTCAAACTCCTTGCCATTAGACATAAAGAGGATCCTGTCACCCTTCCCGATAGAGCCGGAAATTATCTTTATATAAGTTATTACGCCTCTATAGGTATCAAAAGAGGAATCGAATATAAGGGCCCTCAGGAAATCCCCGCTTTCATCTGGGGGAGAAGGAATACGTTGGACAATGGCCTCTAACAACTCCTCGGTGCCGGCCCCCTCCTTGGCGCTAACGAGAAGGCAACGGGAAGCATCCAGCCCCTGGATGCTTCTTAGTTCTTCTATGGCGGCCTCGGGGTCGGCGCTTTCCATATCTATTTTATTAACCACGGGGATAATACTCAGATGGTGCTCCATGGCCATATAGACATTAGCGATAGTCTGGGCCTGAACCCCCTGCGAGGCATCCACAATGAGAAGTGCCCCTTCGCAGGCGGCTAAACTCCGAGATACCTCATAGCTAAAATCTACATGCCCGGGCGTATCTATAAGATTAAAGATATAGGGTTTCCCATCCCGGGCCGGATAGTTTAGCCTTACCGCTTTCGCCTTGATGGTAATACCCCTCTCCCGCTCCAGATCCATATCATCAAGCATCTGGTCGCGAAACTCTCTTTTATCAATAGTCTGGGTATATTCCAGAATCCGATCAGCCAGGGTGCTCTTCCCGTGGTCAATATGAGCAATAATGCAGAAATTTCTTATATCGCTGATAGGGATTTCCATTTTTGGGCCTCTGTTCAAGGTTCAAGGTTCAAGGTTGTTTGCTTAAACGTTCAATCTTGATCGGTTT
>CAZUTJ010000182.1:0-2904 GCA_964622875.1 uncultured bacterium | reverse complement strand
TCTCAGATTGCAGCTCTTCTTGCGAATCATCCTTCTCTCTCCAGAGCATTAATTAAATCAGGCGCTTTGCTTTTAGGAGGTGTAATTAAGGGATATTTTAGATCGTTTTTTGTCAGAAAATAGGTTGATTAGTAAGAACTATAAATTGGAAGGTAACGAATGCTATTTGGTGGCATAGATGTTGGGTCTCTAACTACTCAAGCAGTAATTATAAAAAATGGAGAGCTGATTGGGTTTAAAAGTTTCCTTGTAAAACCCAATCCGGTAGATTCTGCAAAAATGGTTATGGATGCGTTACTGCAGGAGCTAAAGCTAAGTTGGAACAACCTTACTTTTTGTGTCAGTACCGGATATGGCCGGGAACAGTTACAGGAAGAGGGGTTATCTCAGGAGAATATTAGCGAAATCTCCTGCCATGGCAAAGGCGCCAATTGGCTTCTTCCTGAAGTGAGAACTGTGATCGATATTGGAGGACAGGATGCTAAGGTGATTCTGATAGACCAGAAAGGTGAGCTGGTTGATTTTGTTATGAACGATAAGTGTGCAGCAGGGACAGGGCGGTTTCTGGAGGTGATGAGTAGAGTTCTGGGTGTTACCTTAACTGAGCTGGCGGCTTTTTCCTTGAGAGGGAGAAATGCAGTTCAGTTGAGCAACCGTTGCAGTATCTTCTGTGAAACAGAAGTGCTGCACTATTTGCAGCGTGGTGTGGATAAGACTGATATTGCCACTGGCATTAATCGTTCTATGGCGGAGCGGGTAATAGCACTGGTGCGACGGTTAGGTCTGAATAAAGAGGTAACCATGACGGGTGGTGTGGCTAAAAATACAGCAGTTCGAAAGGAACTGGAAAAAGCAATGAATTTAAGAATGTTAACATATAATGTTGACTCTCAGGTGGTGGGAGCGCTGGGAGCAGCGCTATTTGCCCGGAAAATAGGTAGCGACAAATGATCGCCCTTGGTTTGGATATAGGCAATCTTTTTTCTAAGGCGGTACTTCTAAAAGACCGGCAGTTTCTTTCAAGCGCAATAATTGATACTACCGGCAATATTACTCAGGAAATTGATAGGCTAATTGGCGAGGTAACCGGCAAAGGAGATATAGCGAAAGCTGAAGTGGATATCTGTGTAAGCGCAGGGCAGGGAAGCAATCTGGTTGAACAAGCCGATTTTGCTGAGGACAGCTTAGCCTGTATTGCTATGGCTGCCTGCCATCTTTTGCCGGAAAGCAGACTGACTATTGATGTCGGTGGTCAGAGTATTACTACAATTCTCAGCGATCCTCAGGGAGAAGTTTTAAATTTTATGCACAATGATAAATGTGCTTCTGGTTCGGGTCGCTTTATTGAAGTGATTGGGCGCTCTTTGGGGATTTCGATCAATCAGATTGATCAAGTGGCAGCGCAAGCTCAAAAAAGAATTTCCCTTAGTACCCAGTGTGCGGTGTTTGCTGAAAGTGAAGTAATCTCTTATGTTAATAAAGGGGAAGCGCCGGCGGATATTATTGCCGGTGTTTGTGAATCAGTTGCTATGATAGTTGTCTCTCAGGCTTTGCGTTTTGGACCTCCGGAAAACTATACTTTAACCGGTGGGGTAATGCGACTGGTAACCGTATCGGAGATAATAAAAGAGAGGCTTGGTGGGACTTTTTATTCTTTTCCTGTTAATCCTCAACTGGCTACTGCTTACGGTGCTGCTCTCATGGGAAGTGAAGATGGGGCTTTTTAAAGAACAGATAGAAGGTCTTCTCAACTATTTGGAGAAGAGACAGTCTCACGGCTCCCTTAAGGAGTATCAATCAAGCTCTTCTTCTTTGTGGCAGGAACATTCTTCACTGGTTTTAAAAGAGGATACGGCGATTGAGCTGGGAGGTTTTGGAAACTCCTCTCTTTTCCTTTTACTCTGGACCGAACAGGCTAAAGTTCTTCATCCCAATCGTATTTCTCTTATTGGACCTGATTTGGCGAAAACCGGACAAACCAATCTTCCCTTTGCCCAGATTGTACTGGTAAAGGGTGATTTTCAGGATCAGTACGAGAGCTACCAGGACTTGCGTGATGTTATTTTTGATATTCGTCTTAGCGGCATTTCCACTCGTATCTGGCCTGATAAGCATCAAATCTGGTGCCGGGTTAGTAAAGAGGCTATGGATAATGGTTTTAATCTAATAAGGTATGGCGAAGTTCTATCCAGTAAATTAAACAGTTTAGAAATGGTGCATGAGGTAGAATTGATTTTTGTAACCAGCAGGCAAGAGATTGATTTGCTGAGGCCAATAGCTGAAAAAACCCAGGATATTGTAGAAGCTTTAATTAAAATGTATCAGGAGATGAATTTTGACTGTGAAACCTGTGAGTACAACCAGATTTGTGATGAAGTAGAGGAGCTGAGGAAGATTAGAGAACGCTTAAAAGAAAAACGAATATGAAAGGAATTATTGCTATATGTGGTAAAGGTGGAGTTGGGAAAACTACTATTTCATCACTGCTGTGTCGTTTAGTGATTGAGCAACAGAATATTCGGGGACTGGCTATCGATGCTGACCCGGCTGCAGGGCTTTCCATGGCCCTTTCTTTGTCGGCAAAAAAAACGGTGAATGATTTACGCAAAACAGTAGTTGCTGCTGCTAAAAAAACCGGTTCAGACTCTCTTAACATAGCCACTTCAATTGACTTTCAACTTCTTGATGCTCTAACCGAGACTCAGAATCTCGCTTTCCTGGCCATAGGAAGGCCAGAGGAAGCAGGATGCTACTGCAAGGTTAATACTTTTCTTCGGGAATCGATTGAAGCTCTTGCCGGCCATTTTGATGTGACTATTATTGATGGGGAAGCAGGAATAGAGCAGGTAAATCGTCGTGTGATGGGAAAGGTAGATTTGCTTCTTCTGGTGTCTGACCTGACGC
>CAZUTJ010000181.1:0-2924 GCA_964622875.1 uncultured bacterium | reverse complement strand
GGAGATTGATTATGCTGCCAGGCATCTCTGCGGAGATCTGAATCAGATGAAGTCGCGGACCCTGGATAAGTTCTATTTCCCGATACATTATGAGGTATCCTGAAATGGGAACCCACAAAACATTTTTGAAAATTCCGAAAAAATCTGATTGTTTGCTCAGGCCTCTGGAACCCTAATCACCTGGGTAACAAAACTGCAAACCTTATCTCAGATTATTCAAATTTCCTGAAAAAATGTGTTCAGGAGGCTAGAGGAGAGTTTTGTCCAAAATTAAAACTTGACTTTCTTAAGGCACTCTAGACCTTGAATTAGATGTTAAACGTGTAAAAGCTAAAAACCCCGCCGGAGAATTGTTCGCCGGTAGAGAATTATCAACAAGAAGGAAGCAACGTAAAAAAAATACCCCTAAGTAAAACATGAAAATAGGACATTTCTATTTTGTCTTGACACAACAGAAAAAGTCCTTGCTTCTCAAGCGACTTTATGCTAAAGTCAGGGGTAGGATTAATCTGGTCAGGTGCATATAAAAAACAATTTGGTAACTACTCAGCCCTGGACGCAGATGGACGCAGATCTTATAGGATTAAGAAAACCCAAAGCCGTGAAAAAGTTATTATTAACTATTAGCCTGGCCTTTTTCTTCATCGCCGGTTGCCGGGGAGTCGGCCTTGATCCGGAGCAGCGAGTGTTCAGGGAGACGAGATTCCTCCTGGGCACAACCGTGGAGATTACCATTAGAGGGGAGGAGGAGGTCTGGGCCCGGAAAGCTACCGAGCAGGCCTTTCGGGAAATAGAGAAGATACATAATTTAATGAACCCCTTCCAGGAAGACAGCGAGATATCTCGGCTCAATCGGGAGGGGGCCCAGAGGCCAATAGAGGTTGGCCCGGATACTTTCCGGGTCATCCGGAAATCCCTGCGCCTCTCTGAATTGAGCCACGGGGCCTTTGACATCACTGTTGCTCCTCTTCTGCAGCTCTGGGACTCGGTAAGAAAGCGTAAGCAGTTGCCTGGCCAGGAAGAATTGCAAGAGATATTGGTCCTGGTTAACTATCAGAATATCCTGATAGATGAGGAGAAAAAAACGGTCAAGTTCCGAGAAAAGGGGATGAGTCTAAATTTAGGAGGGATAGCCAAAGGCTATGCCGTAGATAAGGCGGTAGAGAAACTAAGGTACTGGGGAATAGAGCGAGCTATCATTAACGCCGGGGGAGACCTTTATCTCCTTGGTCGCCCTCCTGAGAGAGATTTCTGGGTCATCGGCCTCAAGCACCCCCGCCGGAGAGGAGCAATTCTGGGAACGGTTAAGGCCAGAGATGAGGCTATAGTTACCTCCGGCGACTACGAGGACTATTTCATCCTGGATGGCCAGAGATTTAGTCATCTCCTCGATCCCCGCCGGGGAAAGCCGGTGGAAGGGATGTTAAGTGTCACTATCCTGGCCGAAAATACTTTAAAAGCCGACGGTTTGTCTACAGCCATCTTCGTCCTCGGCCCGAAAAAAGGCCTGGAGTTAGCTAATCGCCTAATAGGGATAGAAGCGATAATAGTAAGTGAGGATGCTCAAGGCGAGATGGTTATAGCAACTACGGAAGGCTTAAAAGAGAGGTTTTTTCTTAGATGATTAAACGGGATAGAGAAATCCCTCGTTTCCGGATAGATTCTCGGGAAATTGTAGATTTAACTAAGGAGTTAGTGGAAAAAGAGACGGTTAATCCTCCCGGCAATGAATATTTGACTAAAGATATTATTCTCAAGAGCCTGAAGGAATTAGGGGCTAAGGTAATTATCTCCGGTCATCAAAAAAGACCGAATATTTTAGGGGAGATAGGCCAGGGAAAGCCTTCTCTGGCTATTATTGCTCACATGGATGTCGTTCCTCCCGGCGAAGGCTGGAGGGGACATCCCTTTAGGCCGGTAGTCCGGGCGGGGAGAATCTACGGTCGGGGGGTTGTGGATAATAAGGGGCCTTATGCTGCTGCCTGGGCGGCGGTAAAGGCGGTGGTGGAATGCGGTCTTCCCCATAAGGGCAAGATCATTCTGGGAGCCGTGTCCGACGAGGAGAGAGGGTCGGAGGAAGGAATAAAACTCCTTCTCAAAAAAGGTTTTCATCCCGATTTCTGCCTCATTCCCGATGGAGGAAAACTCAATCAGGCTATCATCGGCGAAAAAGGGATGCTTTGGGTCAAGCTGGAAAGCCGGGGAAAGCAAGCGCATGGATCAAATCCTTCTCGGGGAATAAGCGCCATTGAGAAGTTAAGCAAATTTATTCTCCGTCTAAAAAACTCAGATTTTGGGAAGAATTATCATCCCCGGTTTACCAAAACCACCTTAAATTGGGGAGAAGTAAGGGGGGGAGAAGCCCCCAATATCGTTCCCGGAAGATGTGAAGCTACCCTGGATATTCGCTATCCCCTGGGCCTGACTAAAAATGCTATTCTGAAGAAAATCCGGGAAAAAATCCAGGAATTTGAGCAAGGGAATTCTGGGGCGGATATTAGAATAAAAGAAGTTTCTCTTCAGACGCAGCCTCACCTGATGGAAGAAGATTCTGAGATGGTTAAAGCTCTCCTAAGGGCGGCCGATGATTTAGAGCTTCGCTTGACCTTAAAAACCATGGGAGGGAACACTATCGCCAAGGAACTTTATTTTGCCGGCATTCCCTCCCTTAACCATTCCCCTGAAGAGGGAGAGTCGTCAGCTCATCAGGTAAACGAGTCCGTCAAAATAGATAGCCTGGTAAAGTGCGCCCGCCTCTGGGCCACTTTTCTCTGGGAATTACTTAACTGATAAACTGTTAAATTGCTAAACTGCTAAACTGTTAAATTGTTAAAGTTATTGTTTTTACTCTGGTGTTCTGACACTCTATTGCTCTGTGACATAAATTCCTGTCATTGCCCGGCTTGACCGGGCAATCCAGAATT
>CAZUTJ010000180.1:0-2938 GCA_964622875.1 uncultured bacterium | reverse complement strand
TTACCGTTGATTGTGCTCTTGAACAGGGCCGGGAGGTCTTTGCCCTTCCGGGGAAAGTGGATTCTCTGACCAGCCGAGGCACTAATAAACTGATTCAGCAGGGAGCTAAGTTAGTAGCTACCAGCGAGGATATAATTGAGGAGCTGGGGCCGATAGGGGGAGACAGGCATCCAGGGAAGGAGACAAAGAGTAAAGATAGATTGCCTTTGCCTCCTTTGAAAGGGGAAGAGAGGAAGCTCTACGCTCTTTTATCGGATGAACCTCAGCATATCGATTCTCTTATCGGGGAAAGCGGATTTCCCGCCAGTTGCGTCTCTTCTACCCTCTTGATGCTCCAGATGAAGAAGCTCATTAAGGAACTTCCGGGAAAAATGTTTGTAAAAGCATAGGAAAGGATAACCACAGAGACACGGAGAACACAGAGAAAAAAAAGAAAGAAATGAAATAAATAAGTTTAAATAATCTTAAAAACTCTGTGAACTCTGTGGCTCTTAAGCCTCTGTGGTTAAGAAGTTTTTTAAAGTATAGTGAAGTATAACCACAAGGGTTACAAGTAAACATTTGCTCACTTAATTCTTGGCTATATTGTGCCTTAAAGGCGCCCCTCACCTTAATCCTCTCCCCTGCTTGTGCCCTTTAGGGTAGGGGGAGAGGGAAGGGTGAGGGGGTAGTTACGCAGTTTTCTTGTAAAGGAGTAACAATGCTTGCTAAGTCATTGGTTATCGTGGAATCGCCGGCCAAGGCGAGGACGCTCAGCAAATTCCTGGGCTCGAAGTATCAGGTTAAATCCTGCTGGGGGCATGTGCGGGACCTTCCCAAGGGTAAATTTGGCGTAGATGTGGAGAATAATTTCCGGCCGGAGTATGTCGCGGTGCGCGGGCGGGGAAAAGTCGTTAAGGATATCCGGAAAGCAGCTAAGGAAGCTGATAAAATTCTGCTTGCTCCTGATCCCGATCGGGAAGGGGAGGCTATTTCCTGGCATCTATCTGAACTTTTAGGGAACAAGGATAGTGTCTATCGTATAGTCTTTCATGAAATAACCAAAAGGGCTGTCCGGGAAGCGGTGAAAAATCCTGGTCGGATAGATTTAAATAAGGTCAATGCTCAGCAGGCGAGGAGGATTTTAGATAGGATTGTCGGCTATAAGCTGAGCCCTCTCCTCTGGAAGAAAGTAGGGAGAGGTTTAAGTGCGGGAAGGGTTCAGTCGGTAGCCGTTCGACTCATCATAGAACGGGAGAGGGAAATTGAGAAATTCGTTCCCCAGGAGTATTGGTCGGTAATAGCCAAACTGAGAAAGGAGTTATCGGGAGAGAGATTCGAAGCCAGGCTGGAGAAGATTGATGCCGGGAAGGCGAAGATTAATAATGAGGAGCAGGCTAAAAAGGTAGTTGATGAGCTTAAAGGAGAAGAGTTTCTCGTTAAGAAGGTAGAAATAAGGGACAAGCTAAGGAATCCTGAGCCTCCCTTTACCACCAGCTATCTGCAGCAGGAGGCTTCTCGCAAGCTCCGCTTTACCGTCAGGAAAACGATGCGGGTAGCTCAACAGCTCTATGAGGGATTAGAGGTAGGTGAAGAGGGAAGCGTTGGCCTTATTACCTATATGAGAACGGATTCGGTGCGGGTATCGGCCGAGGCCCAGAAGGAGGCTTCTGGCTATATCAGGGATAAGTTGGGAGCGGAATTTGCTCCTTCCCGGCCGCCTCAATACCGGTCAAAGAAGGGGGCCCAGGAGGCTCATGAGGCTATTCGTCCTACCAGCGTCCGGCGGGAACCGGAGGGACTCAAACCTTTTCTTAGTCCCGAACAATACCGGTTATATAAATTAATCTGGACCCGTTTCCTGGCCAGCCAGATGAAGCCAGCTCTCTTCAAAATGACCACTGTTGATATAGAGGCGGGGAGATTTGTTCTGCGGGCTAGGGGAGCGGAGATAAAGTTCAAAGGGTTTATGGCAGTGTATGTGGAAGCGAAGGAGGAAGAAGAGAGGATTTTGCCGGAATTGCAGGAAGGGGATAAACTAACCCTTCTGGAATTGCGGCCGGAGCAGCATTTCACCAAGCCTCTGCCCCGGTTCTCGGAAGCTGGTCTGGTCAAGTCTCTGGAGGAAGAAGGGATTGGACGCCCGAGCACTTATGCCCCCATCATTAACACCATTCAGGAACGGCAGTATGTGGAAAAGATTCAGGGAAGGTTTCATCCCACCGAGTTAGGGGGAATAGTTACGGAGCTTCTGGTAACTCATTTTCCGGAGATTTTAGATATAAAATTTACCGCTCACCTGGAGGAGGAGCTGGATGGAATTGAGGAAGGAAAGGTTGATTGGGTGAAATTGCTCCACGAGTTCTACGAGCCCTTTATGCTTACTCTGGCCAAGGCGAGCCGGGAGGCGAAAAGAGTTAAAAGGAAGGAGATTCCCACAGACCTCTCCTGTCCTGAATGCGGGGGGGGCGTGGTGATAAAGACAGGAAGATACGGAAAATTCTTAGCCTGCCGCAATTTCCCTAAATGCCGATATACCCAATCGCTCACTTTAGGGGTAAAATGTCCTCAGGAAGGATGTGAGGGAGAAATCGTAGAGAGAAAGTCTAAGAAAGGAAGAACTTTCTTTGGCTGTAACCAGTTCCCCAAATGCAGGTTTGTGATCTGGGACAAGCCGGTTGATAAAAAATGTCCCCAGTGTGAGGCTAATTTCTTAGTGGAGAAGAGAGATAAAGAAGGGCAAACTTATCATAAATGTAATAATAAAAAGTGCGGATACCGGGAGACAATGGAAGGATGAGGAAAAAGACCATATAGGACGCAGATAAACGCAGATTTAAAGGATTAAAAAATTAAAAAAACCTTAACCACAGATTACACAGATTATCACAAAATTAAAAATTAAAAAATAGATATTAAATCTTTTTCTGTGCAAATCTAGTGAAATCTTGTGGTTTAT
>CAZUTJ010000179.1:0-2947 GCA_964622875.1 uncultured bacterium | reverse complement strand
AAATGATTGTGGTAAAGTCGCAGACTTTTCCAAGCGATTGTGGTAAACCTGGGGGGTCGCCAGAGGCGACTCCATCAGGTTTTCCACATGAGCGTCAATCATGGCATTTCCACAAGGCAAAGAGGTTGCCTGGATCAATAGTACTTGATAAAAGAATCGAAAGTCATTGAATTTCCAGAAGTTGCGACTTAATTACTTGAGTTAAGGGAATATCCCCGATCTAAGTATACGGTGGCAATTTCCTCTTTTTTATTTAGAGAAAACTTGTTGAACTTCATTCCTGCCAGTGCTATAATACTGGTGGGGATCGCTTGATACATACCAGAACCTCCTTGGTGTTGTTAAGGTTTACCTTAACCTATTGATAACACAAATGTTCTGGTTGTCAACGATCCCTTTTTTACTGGCAGTTTAGTGTATCAAAATGCAGAAGAGCCTTAATTTTTAAAGAGGGATTGATAACCGTACTCTCAGCTGCTCTGAAAGATCGTTTGCAATCTTTACAGTACCAACGTTGATATTTTTGGGGTTTTATCCCTTGAGATGTTTTTATTTTTTTTGTTCTAAGACCATATTTCTTTGTGTTGAGTCCTGAGCAAAAACGACATCGGATTCTTCGCATAATAGACCTCCTTAGTGCTGAGTAAGCACTTATTTAATAAGGTCTATTATACAACAATAATCAATTCATATAGTTATAACAAATTATGTCAAAGCTCAGCAACCAATTTCGTATACGCTAACGATATTATTCTTTTTCTGTGTAAATCTTGTGAAATCTTGTGGTTTATATCTATGTTTTAAAGAAAGCTTAGACTAAAAGCAGTGTATAAAAAGAGAGTCGAAAAATTACGCTCCCGGCTTAATGAGGACAGATTGGATGCTGTCCTCATAGTTAAGGGAGAGAATAGACGCTACCTGAGTGGTTTTACCGGCTCAAGCGGCAGCCTCTTAATTACGAAAGAGAGAATTTTTCTTCTTACCGATTCCCGTTATCATATCCAGGCGAAAAGAGAAGCTCCCGATTTTCAACTCCTGGATATAACCTCAAATTTCCAGAAGCCTTTCTCTAAAATTATCAAACAGGAAAAAATTGAGAGGTTGGGATTCGAAAGTAATCATCTTTCTTTCTGGCGCTACCGGGAATTAAAGAAGCTCCTGAGAAGGACAAAATTGGTTCCCGTCATTGACCTGGTGGAAAATTTACGGATCCTGAAGAGCCGGCAGGAGCTAAGTTACCTGGTCCGGGCTCAGGAGATTACCGATAGAACCTTTCGCTATATCAAGAGTTATCTTAAAGAGGAACAGACCGAGAAACAAGTTGCCTGGGAACTGGAAAAATATATGCGGGAGAAAGGGGCGGAAGCCCTTCCTTTCGCTCCTATTCTGGCTTCTGGAATAAACGCCGCTCTGCCTCACCACCGGAGTTCAGACAAGAAGATCAAGTCCGGGGAAATGGTCATTATGGATTTCGGGGCTCAGGTCTCCGGCTATGGCAGCGATATGACTCGGACCGTCTTTCTAGGAGAGCCAACCGGAAAGGGAGTGGAAATATACGAGTTAGTCTTATCGTCCCAGAAAGCAGCTTTGAAAAAACTCAGGGCTAGGATTACCGGAAAAGAGATAGATGGAACAGCGCGCCGGATGATTGAAAGTAGAGGTCTAGGGAAAGCTTTCCGCCACAATCTGGGACATGGTATAGGTTTAGAAATCCATGAAAAGCCCACACTAGGCCATTCCTATAGTAATGAGCTTTTACTTGAGAATATGATCTGTACCGTAGAGCCGGGCATTTATCTACCCGGATGGGGCGGCATACGAATTGAGGATATGGTTCTCATCCAGAAAAATGGAGCAAAGATTTTAACCCGGTCGCCCAAAGAATTGGATCAAGTAATAATACGGTAAGTGAGAGTATGGTAATTACTCATCTTCAAAAGAGACGGATATGGCGGAGCGTAGCTTCTTTTTCTCTGTCTGCTGGTGTTTTTCGGCCAGCATCTTCTCCCGTGCCCGTTTTGACCGCTTGCGTTTCTGTCGCCGAATCTTAGCGATACGCTGTTGCTCCTCGCTGAGCTGTCCCTGCTGCTCCCGTTCTATTTTATCCAAGAGTTGCCGTCGGGCTAGAAAACGGTTCAGAGCTTGCGAGCGTTCCCGCTGGCATTTGACCGAAAGACCGCTGGGAAGATGGCGCAGGAAGACGCAAGATGAAGTTTTGTTAACCTTCTGACCGCCAGGCCCAGAGGCGCGCACAAAACTCTCCTGAAAGTCCTGCTCGCGAACTCCCATTCGACGCATACGTTCAGCAAGCTCTCGTTCCTTACCCGGCGATACCTTGAAGAGCGGCATGTTTTATCTTCCGAGTTTTTCCTCCCCTACCCGCCCCAAATCTACTGTGCGCAGACAAGGTATTATTCCCCTTTCCTAAAGGGGTGGCTGCGATAGCAGACGGGGTATTAGATACCTCCCCCCACTTCGCGGGTACTCTTTTTATAAAAAGGAGGATTCTTAATCCATCCTTCAATTTGCTTTAAAACTTCATCAAGTGCTCTCTTTACATCTATATCCTTAAAATGCAAAACCTCTAACCCCAATGATTTTAAAAATTCATCTCTCTTCTCATCGTATTCACCCTGGAAATCATGGCTTTCTCCATCAATCTCAATCACTAAATTTAATTTTGGACAGTAAAAATCTACAATATAATCACCAATTACTTGCTGTCTAGTAAAATCAAAGCTAAGCATTTGACCCTTTTTCAATCTATTCCAAAGTAAAACTTCAGATAGGTTGCCAGCTTTTCTCAGTTCTCTTGCCTTTTCTTTTAGGTTTTGGTTGTATGGTAGTTCTAAATACCCCGCCCCTTTGGGACACCCCTTTTTCAAAGGGGAATTAAATACCCCGTCAGACCTTCGGTCTGCCACCCCTTTATTATTAAAGGGAAATT
>CAZUTJ010000178.1:0-3005 GCA_964622875.1 uncultured bacterium | reverse complement strand
GAAATCAGAAGTTGATGAACAATGTCAAAATAGATTTCCGTCAGTTCAGGGATAAATTGGGCGAGTTAGAGAACGAAGCCAAGACGGCTATGCTGGTAGCGGTGGATAACCGGGCCGCCGGCATCATTGCCGTGGCCGATACCGTAAAAGAGGACTCCCTTTCGGCCCTGGCTGAATTGAGACAAATGGGACTGGAGACGGTGATGCTCACCGGGGACAACCGGAAGACCGCTGAGGCCATTGCTAAGAAGGTGGGCATTACCCGGGTATTGGCCGAGGTTCTGCCCCAGGCCAAGGTAGCTGAGCTCCGGCGCTTGCAAGATACGGTGGGGTTGGTGGCTATGGTTGGCGACGGCATCAACGATGCTCCGGCCCTCGCCCAGGCCAATGTGGGGATAGCCCTGGGCACGGGAACCGATATTGCTATAGAATCGTCTGATATAACTCTGGTGAGAGGAGATTTAAGTGCGGTAGTTACCGCGGTGAAGCTTTCCCGGGCTACTTTCCGCAAGATAAAGCAAAATTACTTCTGGGCCTGGTTCTATAATGGGCTAGCCATCCCCCTGGCTGCTTTAGGGCTATTGCATGCGATGATCGGGGTGGCCGCTATGGCCTTTAGCTCCGTCAATGTAGTTACCAACTCTCTGCGCCTGAGGAAGGCCAATATTAGTTCCGGAGAAAGCATGGGGAGTTAGAATGCAGAATACAGAATTCAGGAGTCAGAATATAAAATACAGAATACAGAATTCAGAATAGAATACTTATAGTAAATATTCGGTGAAACCATTCACTTCATCTATCTCCTCCCCCTTGATGGGGGAGGATTAAGGTGGGGGTGAAACTGAAAAAACTACCCCCCTCACCCTTGCCCTCTCCCACGAGGGGGAGAGGAGCATAATAACAGGTTTACCGAATGCTTTCTTATTCTGACTCCTGACTCCTGACTTCTGACTTCTGAATTCTGGTTTTTAACTTCTGAATACCTACGAGAAGACAATGTCTCTCTTTAAACCTCATTTCATTCATCTTTATAATGAAGGAGCCTCTTCCGCTCTTAATCTGGAGGAAGTGGCTATCTATTTGAGAGAAAGGTTGGGAAAAGTTGAGGTTAATTGTGGAGATTCTTTTATCGCCGACTATCTCTCCCGCCTTTCTGAAAAAGAGAGGGAGAAAGAGATAGCTCGCCTGGCCGGAAAATTAGCCGGGATTAAGGTTCGCCGCTTGGGGGAGGGGCAACCCTTTTCCCCGCCGCTCAAGGGGGAGATAGAATACGAAAAGAAATACCTTGGGAATCCTTCCTCAAAGCCGGTGGGAGTTCTTTACGATGGATTCCGGTTGCAGAGTATCTTCTGTGAGTTAATTCCTGGAGAGTATCTTGGCCGGAAACATCTCCATCTCCTCTTCACCAATCAGCTTTTCGGCACCTGGGATGAGAACGATAGGAGGTATCATGCCCGGGCGAGCGCCTATGGGATCCCTAACCTTATCTCCACTACGGGAATAGTGGAGGCCCCGGCCAAGCCCAGGGAGTTTTATCTGCTTCGCCAGCAGTATACTCTGCTGGGCAAAGGAGAGGCCGGTATGCCCGAACTGAAAGAGAGATTTAAAGGTGAATTCATTGACTATGACGATGAACGGCTGACCGAAGTGGTCAAAGGTTATTGCCTGCAAGCCATCTTCTTTCACCTGACGGGCGACCCTTTCTGTCGTGATAAAAACTGCCGGCTCTACAATGCCCACTGGCAGGAAGAATTAATCGCCGCCCAACTAAAAGGTGGCTACGAACTCTGTCCCTTCCATCAAGGAATTTTGTCCCGGTTTTAAAATTTTTACTGTTCACTGTAAACTGTTCACTGTCCACTCCCGAACAAAGTGAGGGTCATTTTGGCTAAAGCCATAGCCTTATTAAGTGGAGGGTTAGATAGCATCCTGGCTGTGAAGCTTGTTTTAGAGCAGGGGGTAGCTGTAGAGGCAGTGAATTTTTCCACTGTATTCTCTTGTGCCTCGCCTGACTCTGGCCACCGGGAAATAAAGAAAACTTCGGAAAACCTGGGAGTTCCCCTGAAAATCATGGATATTTCCCGGGAACACCTAAGATTAGTCAAGCATCCTCGCTATGGTTACGGAAAGAATATGAACCCCTGTATTGACTGTCATATCTTGATGCTGCGCCAGGCGGGAGAATATATGAAGAAAGTCGGGGCTTCTTTTCTTATTACCGGTGAAGTCTTAGGAGAAAGGCCCATGTCTCAACGGCGAGATGCTCTGAGGCTCATCGAAAAAAAATCACAATGGGGAGGATTAATCCTAAGACCCCTTTCCGCCAAGCTTCTTGAGCCTACCATTCCTGAAAAGGAAGGCTGGATAGAGCGGGAGAAGTTGCTTGACATTGAAGGACGCTCCCGAAAGCCGCAGATAGAACTGGCCGCTAAATTCGGGATCAAGGACTATCCCTCTCCGGCGGGTGGATGTCTCCTGACCGATTCTATATTTTCAGCTCGCTTAAGGGACCTCTTCCAGCACAGTCAGGCCGACCTTAACGATATTCATCTTCTTAAAGTGGGGAGACATTTCCGTCTCTCCCCCGGGGCTAAATTAGTAGTGGGGAGAGATGAAGGAGAGAATGCTAAACTTATGACCCTGGCCCAGGCCGGGGATGTATGCTTTCGGGCCACCGATTTCTCCGGGCCCGTTGCCCTGGCCCGGGGGGAATTGACCAAAGAAGAGATAGCCGCTGCTTCATCCCTTACCGCTCGCTATGGCCAGGGAAGGGGAGAAGACACCCTTAAAGTTGATTACTGGAAACTGCCGGAAGAGAAGATACAATCTATCGTCGTTTCCCCGATAAAGGAAGAGGAACTGGAAAGGTTAAGAATTTAGCCCCGCTTGACACCCACCTGACTTTCCATTTGACAACCCGCCGCCTCCTATGATAGATTTAAATCAACAGTGGGGGATGGTGTAACTGGTAACACGCCTGACTCTGGATCAGGTAAGTGGAGGTT
>CAZUTJ010000177.1:0-3009 GCA_964622875.1 uncultured bacterium | reverse complement strand
TGCCCATTCCAATGCGGCCCACATCCAGGGTCTTCATAGCTACCCGAAAACCTCTCCCCTTTTTGAAAAGTAGATTCTCCCTGGGCACCCGGCAGTCCTGAAAGAGCAGCTCCCGGTTAGCCAGGGCCGGATAGGCCATCTTGTCAAACTCCTGACCGAAGGTAAACCCGGGAGTATCCTTCTCGACAATAAAAGCGCTTAAGCCTCTCGCTCCTCGCCCGGGCTGAGTACTGGCAATAATGACATAAGTAGCGGCCACTCCTCCGTTGGTAATAAACATCTTCGCTCCATTAAGGACATAGTGGTCCCCATCCAGGACAGCCGTCGTCTGGACATTGCCGGCATCGGAGCCCGCCTCCGCTTCTGTCAAGGCAAAGGCACCCAAAGCTTCTCCTCTGGCTAAAGGCGGCAGGTATCTCTTTTTTTGCTCCTCCGTTCCAAATATCAAGATAGGATAGATACAGAGTAGGTTAGCGCCATAGATAGAGCCGGTAGTGGTGCAGGCACGGGAAAGTTCCTCGCCAATTAGGGTCCAGGTAAGGTAGCCCATTTCCAGGCCCCCATACTCCTCAGGAATGACAATTCCCATGAGATCGCTTGCGGCCAGAATCTGAGCATTCTCCCAGGGAAATTCTCCCTTCTCGTTGATTTCGGCTGACTTAGGGGCAAACTCCTTGCGGCAAATTTCCCTCACTTCCTTGAGGAGCAATTCCTGTTCTTCGGTCAGATTGAAGTCCATCTTATCCTCCTTAATGAGCACATCACTTAGTGCAGCTAAGTGATAAGTGCGAATTAACTCCGAAGCTTAAGGGGAAATTATCGAAGAAAATTTCACCTTGTCTAAGCAAAGGAGTAACAGCTTCCGCCCGAGGCAAACTAGTCAACTTCTCAACTCCTCCAAAGCTTCTCGGGCGGCTTGTTGCTCAGCTGATTTCTTGGTTCCGCCCTGGCCTTTTCCGCAAATCTTTCCTTTCAAGCTAACGCTAATCTCAAAGGTTTTCTGATGGCTTGGCCCCTGGGTGGAAATAACCCGATAGAGAGGTATCTGTCCGAACTCGGCCTGGGTATATTCCTGCAGGTTGCTCTTGTAATCATTTTCTCCCGCCGCCTCCAACTCCAACCCTTCCAGTTCCGGCTCGAGCCTCTCCAGAATGAAACGGCGGCCGGCTGATAAGCCTCCATCTAAATAAATGGCCCCGATTAAGGCCTCAAAACCATCAGCTAACAGGGAGGCTCTGCCCCTTCCTCCGGCAGATTCTTCTCCCTTGCCGAGAAGAAAATATTCTCCTAAGCGTACCTCCCGGGCCTTGCGGACAAGGAGGGTTCTATTAACCAGGAGAGATTTCATCTTAGAGAGTTTTCCCTCTAAGTACTGAGGAAAACGACGATAAAGGTATTCGCTAATCACCATTCCCAGGAGAGCATCGCCCAGGAATTCTAAACGCTGGTTGTACCCAACCGGCCCGGGCCTTACCTGACAGCGATCTGCTTGCCTGCGGGAAGGTAGCAGTTGAGCATCTTCGCTCAGGCAGGCAAACAGACAATCATTTTCTCTTAATTTTTCGTGGATAAAAGACTTATGGGTCAGGGCCTCGTTAAGAAAGGCGACATTCCGGAAGGAATAGTTAATAAGCTCTTGAAAGCTTTGTAATTCCGGCCGCCCGAGGCCGCCCTGGTTATTTTTCATACTTCCTCACTAAAAGAGTGGCATTGTGCCCACCAAAGCCCAGAGAGTTGGACATAGCTACTTTTACCTCCGCCTTTCGGGCCTGGTTGGGAACATAATCAAGGTCACACTCCGGGTCCGGCTCTTCATAATTAATCGTGGGGGGGATAAGGCTCCTTTCCATAGCTAAAAGGCAGGCGATGAGTTCTACTCCTCCCGCCGCCCCCAGAAGGTGACCGGTCATAGATTTGGTAGAACTAATAGCTACCTGCTTCGCCTGCTTCCCGAAAACGGTCTTTATGGCCCTGGTCTCGAACTTATCATTTAAGGGGGTTGAGGTTCCGTGAGCATTGATATAGTCAACGCTTTCCGGCCTTAAATCGGCATCCTGAAGAGCCAGTTCCATAGAGCGAGCCGCTCCCTCGCCCCGAGGAGCCGGAGCGGTAATATGATAAGCATCACCGCTCATCCCGTAGCCGACGACCTCTCCGTAAATATGGGCTCCTCTCTTCAGGGCATGCCCTAAACTTTCCAAAACAACTATTCCCGCTCCCTCTCCGATAACGAAGCCATCACGCTTTTTATCGAAGGGACGGCTGGCCTTCTCCGGTTCGTCGTTGCGAGTAGAGAGCGCTTTCATGGCACAGAAACCGGCTACCCCCAGAGGAGTAATAGCCGCCTCGGCGCCTCCGGTAATCATGACTTCAGCTTCACCCCGCTGGATTATCCGGTAGGAATCCCCGATGGCATGAGCCGCAGAAGCGCAAGCGGTAGCTACACAAGAATTAGGACCTTTTACCCCTAATTTAATGGAGACTTGCCCCGAGGCCATATTCACGATAAGCATGGGAATGAAGAAAGGAGAAACCCGGGCCGGCCCTTTCTCCGACAGGATGCGGCATTGCTCCTCAAAGGTGGCCATCCCTCCAATCCCGGAACCAATGAAGACCCCAATCTCATTGACATCTTCCTCGTCGATGCTTAAACGGGCATCCCCAACCGCATCCAGAGCCGTTACCAGGGCCAGCTGGGCGAAACGGTCCAGGCGCCGGCTTTCTTTCTTTCCCAGACGAGAAATAGGGTCAAAACCGATAACCTCTCCGGCAATTTGACTATCATATTCGCCGGCGTCGAAGCGGGTTAACCTTCTTACTCCACTCTTACCCCGGGAAATAGAGGACCAGAAGTCTTCTTTATTATTGCCGAGGGGAGAGATTACCTCCATCCCGGTGACCACCACCCGATTTCTCTCCACGCTATCACCCTAAAAATATAAACCACAGAGGACACAGAGAAATACAGATAATAATAATAATAATAATTAATAATTAATAATTAATAAT
>CAZUTJ010000176.1:0-3087 GCA_964622875.1 uncultured bacterium | reverse complement strand
AAAGGCTTGTTCCCGGTTACGAGGCTCCGGTATATATAAGCTGGGCCCAGAGAAACAGGACGGCTTTGATCAGGGTTCCTCTTTATCGGCCGGGTAATGAACATGCCACCCGGGCTGAACTCCGTTGTCCTGATCCGGCCTGCAATCTTTATTTGGCTTTTTCGGTAATGCTGGCTGCCGGCCTGGAAGGAGTGGAGAAAAAATACGAGTTTCCCGCCCCCGTGGAACCGAACATCTACAATATGGAGGCCTCGGAAAGGGAACACCGGGGGCTGGAGCAATTACCGGTAAATTTATTCGAGGCCTTGAAGGAAACCGAAAAAAGCGCCTTGGTAAAAAAGGCTTTGGGAGAGCATATATTTACCCGGTTCTTGCGTAATAAAATGAAAGAATGGGAGGATGACCGTATTCAGGTTACTTCTCACGAAGTAGAACGGTATTTACCTATTCTATAAAATAATTACTGCTCTATGACCTTAGTTTCTAACCATTCGTCATTGCCCGGCTTGACCGGGCAATCTACAGAAAAAACCCCTGGATTCCCGCTTGCGCGGGAATGACAGCTATTAGAGATTAATGTCACAAGGCCCTATTCGCGTGGGAGGAGAAGAAAGATTGAGGAAGAAAGGACGAGCGGAGACGAGAAAGGGGAGAGAGCTCTCTCTTCTGCATGAGATAATTAAATCCATGCAGACTCTTGACCTGGACGAGCTTCTTCATCTCATCCTGGAAGGAGTTACCGAGACTATCGGCTTTGACCGGGCCCGGCTCTATCTCATCAATGAGGCTAAAAACATATTGGAGTGCCGCATGGCCGTGGGGGTGGAGAGGGAGAAGATAGAGAATATTGCTCTGCCCCTGGATAAGGAGAATAGCATCGTGGCCCGGGCGGTAAGGGAGAAGAAACCTTTTGTCATCTCTGAGGCCCTTAATGACCCCCGGGTGAATCCGGAGCTTAGGGAGCTCTTTAATCTGAAATCCTTTGCCGCCGTTCCTCTCCTGGGCAAGGACAAGGTGAGGGGAGCGGTAACGGCGGATAATCTTACCACGGAACGGCGGATAACCAGGGAGAAGATGGCCTCTCTGGTTACCTTTGCCCACCAGGCCGGATTGGCTTTAGAGAACGCCAAGATGTATGAGGAGCTGAAGTCCTTCAGCGAGCAATTGGAGGAAAGGGTAAGAGCGGCTACGGAGGACCTGAAGGAATCGCAGGAGCAATTGATTCAATCCGGAAAACTGGCCGCCCTGGGACAACTGGCCGCGGGCATGGCCCACGAAATCAGGAACCCTCTGACCAGCATTAAAATTCTTATTCACTCCCTGATTGATAAGCTGGGACCGGATGAGGCCAGGAGAGAAGACATTATCGTTATCGAAAATGAGATTGAGAGGATGAATCAAACCATTAAACGCTTTTTGGATTTCGCCCGCCCGGCTAAGCCTACATTTTTTCCCCTCAACATAAATCAGGTTTTAGAGGATACTTTTTCCTTGATTTCCCCCGAGCTAAGAGAGGAAAAGATTCATCTTCGCCGGGCTCTTTCCCCCGAACTGCCGGAGGTCTTAGCCGATAGGGAACAGCTGCGGCAGGCCTTTTTGAACCTTATCCTCAATGCCCTTCAGGCCATGTCGGAAGGTGGCTCTCTTACGATAGCCACCAGGGTAACAGGTGATAGATCAAAGGTGATGAGGAAAAACCTAACACCTAACACCCAGCACCCAAAACCTGAAGGCAATTTCATCGAAATTTCCTTCACCGACACCGGCTGCGGTATCCTTTCAGAGAAGGTAAACAGCATATTTGACCCTTTCTTCACCACTAAAGAGGAGGGAATAGGGTTGGGGTTATCCATTACTCATAGAATCATTGATAGCCATCAGGGTTCCATAAAGGCAGAGAGCCAGGAAGGGAAAGGAACTACCTTTACCATAATTATCCCGGTTAGATAGACGTCCTATAAAGTTCAGGACGTCTGATTACACAGATTATATTATAGAGAGAACCATGACTGATACTATTCTCATCGTTGATGATGATAAAAGCATTCGCTATTCCTTGAGGAGGATGTTTGAAGAGAGGAGCATTAAAGTAGCTACGGCCGGGAATGGAGAAGAAGCCCTCAAGAAATTGAAAGAGAAACTGCCTGACCTGATAGTGATGGATGTAAAAATGCCGGGGATGAGCGGTCTGGAAGTCTTAAAAAAGATGAGAAGGGTCCATCCCCGGCTCCTGATAATAATAATGACTGCTTATGGGACTACTGAGACGGCCATTGAGGCAATGAAGTTAGGAGCCTATGATTACATTCTCAAACCTTTTGATATTCCTTGTATGTGGCAGCTGGTGGAGAAGGCTCTTCAGGTCGACAGGATGATGAAGACAATTGTTGCTTATGAGCCAGGGGAGGGAGAGGAGCTTGCCAGGTGTATTGTGGGAAATTCTCCCCAGATGCAGGAAGTTTATAAGCTGATTGGACAGGTAGCGGAGAGCGATGTTACTATTCTTCTCCGGGGGGAGAGTGGTACCGGGAAGGAATTGGTAGCCCGGGCTGTTTATCATCATAGTCTTCGTTCAGATCAACCCTTCCTTCCGGTGAACTGTGCCGCCATCCCGGATACTCTCCTGGAAAGCGAGCTGTTCGGGCATGAGAAGGGAGCTTTCACCGGGGCCCACACCCGGCGTATTGGCAGGTTTGAGCAAGGGAATGGAGGAACTATCTTCCTGGACGAGATTGGGGATATGTCCTTGCCCACTCAGGCCAAGATGCTCCGAGTCCTTCAGGAGGGAGAGGTTCAAAGGTTAGGAGGGACGGAACCTATAAAGGTGGATGTCCGGCTTATCGTGGCTACCAATAAGGACCTGGAGAAAGCTATCCCGGCCGGCCGGTTTAGAGAAGACCTCTATTATCGGCTGAATGTGCTCTCTCTAAACTTACCTCCCTTGCGGGAGCGCCGGGAAGACATCCCGGAACTGGTTAATTATTTCCTGAAGAGGTTTAATAAAGATTTGAAGAAGAATATCGTTGATCTCAGCCCGGAAGCGATGAAAATGTTGATTTCCTACCCCTGGCCGGGCAATGTGCGGGA
>CAZUTJ010000175.1:0-3103 GCA_964622875.1 uncultured bacterium | reverse complement strand
TAAGAATTAAGAATTAAGAATTAAGAATTAAGAATTAAGAATTAAGAATTAAGAATTTCTCTATCCCTTTTGCTCTATATTTTGTGCTTTCAGCTTAATAGCCTTCAGCCTAAATAGCTGTAATTATGAACCGTGAACCTGGAACCCGGTAATCTGAGTAGTTACATGTTTATTTGATATTTGGATTTTGAAATTTGTCATTCCGACTTGCTCGGGTTAGGAGGAAGCTATGGAAAGAAGTAGATTGGGATGGACTGACCTTAGTATAACCAGGGTAGGATTAGGCACCTGGGCCATGGGTGGCGGCAATTGGAGGTTTAGTTGGGGGCCCCAAGATGACGGGGAATCGATTTCTACAATTCGCCGAGCGTGGGAACTGGGAATAAATTGGATAGACACCGCGCCGATTTATGGACTTGGGCACTCTGAAGAAGTTGTGGGCAAAGCTATTAAAGAATTGAATGTTAGTCCCATCATTGCTACTAAATGCGGTCGAGTGTGGGGGAAAAATGGAGAAATATCCGGTTGCTTGAAGAAGGAGAGCATTCGTTCGGAAGTGGAAGCGAGTTTGAGAAGGCTCAAAATAGAATCTATTGATCTTTACCAGATTCACTGGCCGGGCCCTGATGATGATCTTGAGGAAGCCTGGAACACCATAGCGGAGATGATAAAAGAAGGCAAGATTCGTTATGCGGGGGTGTCTAATTTTAATGTAGAACAGCTTAAACGGATACAACCCCTTCATCCTGTGGCTTCTCTTCAGCCGCCCTATAATATGCTTAATCGAAGCGTTGAAGAAGAGCTGCTTACCTATTGTTCGCTGAATAAGATCGGAGTAATCGTTTATAGTCCGTTGCAAAAGGGTGTTTTAACAGGGAAATTCACCCGGGAATATGTACAAAATTTACCCGAAGATGATCACCGTCGCGGAAATTCAAGCTCACAAGAACCTGAGTTGAGCGCCAATCTTAAATTGGTGGGAGGACTGCACTCTCTTGCTGAAAAGAGAAGTATGACGGCGACCCAGTTAGCGATAGCCTGGGTTCTCAGGCGTCCCGAGGTGACGGCAGCCATTGTAGGCGCCAGACGTCCATCTCAAATTGAGGAAACGGTTGGCGGTGGGAAGGGGAGGTTGTCCGGCGAAGAAATTGCCGCTATAGAGAAACTTCTTGATGAACGACAGAGGGCTCTGAAGCTAAGTTGAGGCCTAGAAATTTCAATTCCCAGGCTTGATTACACAGATTAACAGGCAGATTACACAGATTACTTCAAAAGAAAATCTGGGTAACCAGATTGCCGATGGTGTGGCTTACTGAGTGTTTACGAAATAAACAATGGGGTTAATATAGGGATGGGAGGGGGTTTTCTTGGCAAAAGATATGAGTAAAAATAATCAATGGGTAGAGAGAGCTGCTTCTCTCATCATTTTATGGGGATTGTTGGTTATTGTTTTCTTCCGACCGCTTATCTCGGGAATCACCTGGGAGTGGTCTAACACCTATGCTCAGATTCTCCTTCTCTTCCTCCTGGCCGTCTGGCTTTTGAGGATGACTATCAGGGGTGAGCTTATCTTTCAGCGGACGGCGCTGGATATCCCTATTCTCCTTTTTTCTCTGGCTTTAATTATCTCTCTGTTTGGCTCTGTTAATAAAGAGGTTAGTTTCCGCCAGCTTTATCAGTTCTTAAGTTACCCGGTGCTCTATTTCCTGATAATCAACAATACCGGGGTGAAACTGACCCGCCGCCAGGGAGCTGCCCTGATTTTCATCCTGAGCTTAACGGTAGCTCTGGCCGGGACAGTCTGGTTGAGAGGCCTGGGAATATCTTGGTTTTCAGCAATTGTCCCGGTTCTGGTTGTCATCATAGCGGGTATTGCTTTTTGGGGTCGTTCTAAAATAATTCGGGGGAAAGATATTACTATTTATTCGCTACTTCTTCCGGTAATGTTAACCGTGGTTGTTTTTGTTAGTCTCTATGGTATCTATCAACATTATTGGGGGTTAGAACGCACGCGACAGGCAGTGCAAATGCTTGATATCCAGCTTCCTCCGGCTTTTATGGCCCGGCTAGGGACGCACCAGGTTTTCTCTACTTTCGTTTTTCCTCCGGCACTGGCCGGATATTTGGTCATTCTTCTTCCTTTGACTATTACTCTTTTCGTTTCCGTTAGAGGGAGATGGCCAAGGATGTTGCCTGGACTGGCCCTGGCTACAGGAGTGCTGTGTCTCTACTTCACTCACTCCAAAGGGGGGTGGGGAATATTTATTTTTTCTCTGCCTCTTCTGGCTTTTATTTTAGCGGGGCGGAGACATCGTCGCTGGATGTTTTTATTGTTCTTTGTCGCTATCGGCTTATTTTTGATTTTAGTTTTATCGGGCATTGCTCCTTATGTTGAACTTCGGGGGCTTAGAGATTCTTTTAATGTCCGGGTTGAATATTGGAGGGCCGGCTTAGGGATGCTCAGGGATTTTCCTCTTTTTGGTTCCGGCCTGGGAACCTTTGGTAGTATCTATGCTAGATATAAACTTCCTGGTGCTGAGGAGACGCAGTTAGCCCATAACAATTATCTCCAGATCTGGACCGAGACCGGTATTTTAGGAATAGTCTCTTTCTTCTGGCTCTGGGGAGCCTTCCTGAGGGCGGGCTGGAAAACTATAAAGGAGGAGGGAGGAGGGGGGGGGGAGCGCCGGGCCCTGGTTGTCGGGTGTTATGTAGGGGTGATAGCTTTTCTCATTCATAGTCTGGTTGACTTTGGTCTTTATGTCCCGGGGATTGCTACTTATGTCTGGTTATTTATGGGAATGGTATTAGTTGCCCGGCCGAGTTTTAAGCTGTACCCTTATACCCTTGCACAGGCGGGCACAGGCGGGCACAGGCGGGTTAGGAGTTATAAATTAACAACTCCCTGCGCCCGAATAGTAATGGCCATAGCTATCGTCTCGGCAACCGTTTTCCTCATGATTACCGTAGGAAAACCCCTAATAGCGGAGAGATATTTTCAGCAGAGTGCTGTTTATCTGCGTCGAGGAGCAGTAGAGGAGGCGGTTGAATATCTGAACAAGGCTATTCGTATGAATCCCAGAAAAGGAGCTTTATATTTCCG
>CAZUTJ010000174.1:0-3116 GCA_964622875.1 uncultured bacterium | reverse complement strand
CCTTATTTATACCTTACCAAAATCCTCCTCAAAAGTCAATAATTTTTTGTGTTAGACAAAAGATAAAATTATACCATTCAAAAGATAAAATTACACTTTTGCCTGTTTAAAATTAGACTTTCTCCCAAAGGTTGGGCTTTGCCCCAAAGTTGTATGATTTTAGGTTTTTTAATATAAAAAATTGGTAATAACGGGCCTGGTGGTAATGTGGATAACTGTTTTTTAGTTATCCAAACGATGGTGGTAAAGTCGCAGACTTTTCCAGGCGATTGTGGTAAACCTGGGGGGTCGCCAGAGGCGACTCCATCAGGTTTTCCACATGAGCGTCAATCATGGCATTTCCACAAGGCTTAAGAGGTTTTCTAGGCCGATAGTTCTTGATAAAATTAGACCATCTCCTTATAGTGCACTACCTTCAAGACCTGCTCCTTGTGCCAAATACGAACTTCCGTTCGATCATGGGACGGTATGACATGCAATTCCACTTCTGTGCCCGGTGGCAGAGGAGTGGGAAGGGGAATCGCCTGTTTTTTCCAGGAGACCTGGTTGTAGCCATTTACCTTCTTAAACTCATGCAGGCAGAAGATATCCTTGGTAGACTTATATGGCGCTGGAAGTTGAAACGGCTTAAAGAAGCTGTTTCCTTCCTCCTTAGCTTTTTGTAGCCTTATTGCCGGGATCTCCAACGTGGTACTGTGAACCTGCCTTTCATTATACCGACGCAATTCTTCTTGCAATACAAGCCTACCTTGCTCAATGTTCCTTACATCTTCCCTGGCACACCTTCGGACAATTCTATCCTGGAGCCAACGGTAAGGTCTTTCCACCTTACCTTTGGCCCTTGCTGAGAGAGCATGCCATACGTTCATGTTGCACTTCTTTACTACTTTCTTCCATTGGGTGAGAACCTCATCCGTTCTTTGGTCTCTTTACGCCAAAAGCTTTGCCGGTGACAGACAAAACGAAAGATCCGATGACTGTCAACATAATAAGTTAAGGCAACTCCATGATTTAAAACCACTGACTCTACCGCTTCGATATGAGCCCAGGTTGTTTCCGGATAAGCAAAATCCGCATAGAGCAGATAACGACTGTAATCATCCAGCGTCGTTATTAATGACCACCTCTCATCGGTGTAGGGGGACCATTTGTGAATGGAGGCATCGTGTTGGAGAAGCATTCCGGCGGCCTCGGTTACAACTTCCCGGGGGATAGCTTTCTCTTTTCGGGTTCCGGGTATCCAGAACCCCCATTCCCGGGCCCGGTTTCGTACTGTTTGAGCAGAAACTTTATAGCCAAGACGTTCTATCTCATCTCTTACTGCGCTATAGTTGTATTGCCAGAGGGGCGTGCTTTTATCCCCGATGAGCCCCCTGTCTATTTCTAACTGCTCCCGGATTGCCCGGTCTATCTCCTCCGGTAAGCGATGCTGGGGGTGATTTCGTCCATAAGCAACAGTAAATTTCTCCGGCGCTGCTTTGTATGCCCCTAAAATCTGATAGAATCTCCCCTTTGTGCATTCTAACTGCTGCAGTGCCTGTGGGAGGCTTATCGCCTTCTTGAGGTACAAATCCAGCAACAGCCTTACTTGATCATCCGTAAACCTTTTGTGGAGTTGTTCGGCCATTTTCCTCCTCCTTTCCGGCTACTCGAGCCATAAGGAGGAGTATAGCAAACTTGCTCTTCATTCACCATCTCTACAGCATTTTTATGCCTTCCAAAAGTGTAATTTTATCTTTTGCAAAGTGTAATTTTATCTTTTGCCTAACATAATTTTTTAATTTAGCGTACAGGAATTTCAATAAAAGTCCTCACTAATTTTACCGGACATGGTGACTTGGTTTACTCAGTAGCCTTTTCCCCCGATGGCCGCCGGGTTGCTTCGGGTGGTGAGGATAATACCGTTAAAGTATGGGAGTAGGGCAGTAACCAGCCTCGGCTTCCGTTACGTCCGGACTCCCTAAGAGTTACACCGTGCCCCTTTACCCCTTCGCCCGCTGGTTTTTATAGCACTGTGATATTTGGTCAGATGTAATTGACCAAATTTGGATAATATGTATTGACAAGAAATAATGGATGGGGTAAAATAGGGATATGAAGATTGAATTTCAGTTGCATAATCTGTTCAGAGAGGACATCAAATCCTATCTGAATAATGACCCTCACCTGAATAATCTTAAAGGGGCAAGATATATATTTCATTCGTCTCTGGAAGAGGCCATCCCGTTTCATATCCCCGGAATAGATATCTTAACCGGGGGAAGGCAGGTTGGGAAGACCACTCTGATTAAGTTGATTATAAAGAATCTGCTGCTGAAAAAGAAGATACCGGGGCGGCAAATCTTCTATATCCCGTGTGATTTACTGGAAAGATATCAGGAACTTGTTTCTACAATGGAGCAGTTATTTGGAGAGATGGATAAAGAAAGAAGTTTTTATCTATTCTTAGATGAGATAACCTATGTTAAGGACTGGGACAGGGCCATAAAATATTTTGCTGATCTGGGATATTTTACCAGGGGGTGCCTATTAATAACCGGTTCCGACTCATTAGTATTGAAAGAGTCCATGAAAAGATTCCCGGGGAGGAGAGGCAAGGCAGAAAGGTCGGATTTCCATTATTATCCTCTTTCCTTTTCAGAATTTCTCCTTTTAACCGTCCCGGAACTAAAGACTGAAATCAGCAAAATTAAGGACCTATCCGCCTTTGTTGACCGGCCTACTGACGATACCTTTGTCTGTCTGAAGGAGAGCTTAGGCACAGATACAATAAAGATGATAGATAAGCATTTCAGGCATTACCTATTAACCGGGGGATTCCTACCCGCGATAAACGAGTATTATGGAGCTGAGAAAAAAATAGGCCGGTTTGTCTATCAGACATATCAACAATGGGTTATTGGAGATTTTCTTAAACGGAATAAAAAGGAGCATTTCTTAAAGGACATCCTGGTAGTTTTAAGTGAGAGATTGACTAAACAAGTTACCCTCCATAGCATTGCTTCGGCGACTGAGATTCAACATCATTCAACAATTCAAGAATACCTGAATATTCTGCAGGATATGGATGTTCTGTTTATTCAGCAGGCATTACGAGAAGATAAACTGAAACCCGC
>CAZUTJ010000173.1:0-3123 GCA_964622875.1 uncultured bacterium | reverse complement strand
AAATAGTTTAATGGTTTAATAAAACGAAGGTTGGTATTAGTGAGGTTGTAAATTGACAGAGACAAGTGAGTTATTCCAGGAGCGGCAGAATAAGTTGGAGGAGATAAAGAGGGCGGGGGTAAATCCTTACGGGGGTAAATTCCTTCGCAGCCACTCTCTTGGGGACAAGGTAGAGGTAGGTGAGCGGGTAGCGATGGCGGGGAGGATCAGGCAACTGCGCGGCCATGGAAAGACTATTTTTGTCGACCTTGCAGGGGAGAAGGGTAAAATTCAGGTTTATATTGGTTTTGATCTTTTAGGGGAAGAGAAATACGGTTTATTCGGTAAGTTAGACATCGGCGATTTTATTGGGGTGGAAGGAGAGATTTTCCGGACAAGGACGGGTGAATTGACGGTAAGGATGGAGAGGTTCACTCTTCTAAGTAAGTCTCTGAGGCCTCTCCCGGAGAAGTGGAAAGGGTTGAAAGATGTAGAGATAAGGTATCGGCAGCGCTATCTGGATTTGCTTAGCAATGAGAAAGTGAGAGAGATATTTAATCTCCGCAGCCGGCTTATCAGGATTACAAGGAAATGGCTGGACGAAAGAGGGTTTTTGGAAGTGGAGACGCCTATCCTGCAGCCTATTCCGGGAGGGGCGGCCGGGAAGCCGTTTAAGACTCACCAGGATACTTTGGATATGGACCTCTATCTGAGAATTGCCCCGGAATTGTATCTGAAGAGACTCTTGGTGGGTGGATTTGAAAAAATCTATGAACTTAATCGCAGTTTTCGCAATGAAGGGATCTCTGCCCGTCACAATCCTGAATTTACTATGTTGGAGGTTTATGAGGCTTATGCTGATTATGAAGATATGATGAATTTAATAGAAGGGCTTATTGTTCATCTGGCTGAGGAGTTGTTAGGGAAAAAGGAGATTGTTTATCAAGGAAAGAAAGTGGATTTAACCCCTCCTTGGAGGAAGTTAACTTTTCGCCAGGCCATGCAAGAGATGTACGGAGTGGATATTGAGGAAGATGATGTGAAATCCTTGACGAAAAAGTTGAATTCGGTGGGGATAAAAGTGGAAGGTGACCGAGTAACCAGGACTGGGCTAGTGAGGTTATGGGAAAGGGCGCTCAGCTCCACTTCTCCTTCCCCCACTTTTATCATTGACTATCCGGCCTTTCTCTGTCCTTTAGCCAGGAGAAAAAACGTCCAGGTAGCGGAGCGATTCGAGCTCTTCGTCGGCGGTTGCGAGCTGGCCAATGCTTATTCGGAGTTAAATGATCCCCAGGAACAACGAGAGAGATTTAAGTCCCAGGTAGAAGAAGGGGCAGATGAAAGTCAGCTTCCCGATGAGGATTTTGTACGGGCTTTAGAGTACGGCATGCCTCCGGCGGGAGGGTTAGGTTTAGGGATTGACCGCCTGGTAATGCTCTTGACGGATTCTCCCTCCATCAGAGAGGTAATTCTCTTTCCGCAACTAAAACCGGAAAGCCGGTAGTTAAACTGCTAAACTGCTAAATTATTTAAAGTTGTAAGGGCTTGATTTATTAAGCCCGCGAGTCGGATAAATCCGACCCCTACAAGCTTGCAGAAAAAGTCAGCCGCCGCAGGCGGCCTAATTTAACTTTATATTTGCAATGACCCAGGATTTACTGAACTTTTATGCTGGTGCTCTGGTGCTCTATAGTTAATAAGGGAAGTAAATGCGTTTTGAATGGTTTGTTACCCGACGCTACTTAAAATCTAAGCCGAAGAGGAAGTTTATCTCTATTATCACTTTTATCTCTATGGCCGGGGTGGCTCTGGGGGTAATGACCTTGATTATCGTCTTGGGGGTGATGGGGGGATTTAGCGCCTTTCTTTTGGAGAGGATTATTGGGGTGGAGTCTCACCTTTTAGTTAGGGAGAGGCCGGGGCAAGCTCTTGAGGATTATAGGCAGATTATGCTGAAGCTGGAGGAGGTGGAGCATGTTCTGGCTGTCAGCCCCGTAACCACTAATCTAGTGATGCTCGAACGGGAAGGAAGGACGGTGTCGGCGGTTCTTAAGGGAATAGATTTGTCCCGGGAGAAAAAAGTAACCGATTTAGAAGATTTCTTAGAAGCGGGATCCCTAGATTTAGGGGAAGGAAGAATATTTATGGGGGGAGAGCTGGCCCGGAGTTTAGGAGCCGGGTTAGGCGACAGGATAACGGTTATCGTTCCTTCTTACCACGAGCCAAAGTTGGCTGAGTATGAAATAGGGGGATTTTTCCGTTCCGGTTTTTATGAATACGATGCTAATTTAATTTATCTAGACCTCGGTTGCCTCCGGAAGTTTTTTGGCCGGGAAGAGGTAGTGACCGGTATTCGAGTAAAACTAACCGGTCCTTATCTGGCCTCTCAAGTCGCTGACTCTATTAGGGCGGAATTAAACCTGCCCGCTAAGACCTGGATGCAATTCAACCCCCATCTGTTGGCGGCTTTAGAATTAGAGAAGACAGTCCAATTTATTATTATTGTTCTCATTGTGGTGGTGGCCGCCTTCAACATCGTCAGTATCCTGGATATGACGGTTAGCGAGAAGAGGAAGGATATTGGCACTCTCAAGGCTATTGGGGCTACCCGGGGGAGTATTATGACTATCTTTATTCTGCGAGGTCTATTTATTGGCCTGACGGGAACGGTGATCGGCGCCGGATTAGGGCTGGGGCTTTCTTATCTTATCGAAACCTATGAGCTCATCAGATTACCGGCGAGCATTTATTATCTTTCTTATATTCCTGTAGAGTTAAGGGGTATAGATTTTATTTATATTGTTTCTGTCTCTATTATTCTTACTTTCCTGGCCAGCCTTTATCCTTCCTGGCGGGCCTCTAGACTAGACCCGGTGGAGGCCTTGCGCTATGAATAGACAAGATTACTGGAAAATATGAACTACAGAGAATATAGAGGAAGAAAAAAATACAGGACGCAGATTCACCCTGTTAGAGATTTGCCTCTAAACGGGATAAATGTCGATTTTTAGGATTAAAAATTAAAAGAACTTTAACTATAGAGGACACAGATTATCACCAGATTAAATTTTAAGAATTAAAGAAAATAAAAGGTTAAGTTTTGATTCTTATCTGTGCAAATCTGGTGAAATCTTGTGGTTTATA
>CAZUTJ010000172.1:0-3133 GCA_964622875.1 uncultured bacterium | reverse complement strand
AAATTAAACTCATGGGTTGGGTATCATGGGCAAATTTACGGAAAAAGTCAGCCGCTGCAGGCGGCCTAATTTAAAAATCCTGATAATCTGCGTTTATCTGCGTCCAAAATCTGTAATCCAAATGTCAAAATCCAAATACCAGATAAATCTGGTAAATCCAAATTTCAAATATCAAATTTTTGTCATTTGGATTTTGTCATTTATTTGTCATTTGTCATTTATTCATAAATTTCTTGCCAAAAAAGCAAGAAACTTACGAATAAGATACTAATAGCTTTTGGCAGTGGACAATTTAGCAGTTTAGCAGTTTAGCAGTTTAGCAGTTTAGCAGTTTAGCAATTTAACTGTCCTCTGCCTCTCCCAGACCATATCTCTCGCGGAATCTATCTACCCGCCCAGCCGTATCTACCAGTTTCTGTTTCCCGGTGAAGAAGGGGTGGCAGCGGGAGCAAATCTCCACCCTTATATTTTTTCTGGTGGAACGAGTATGGATAATCTCTCCACAGGCACAGGTAATAGTAGTTTTCTCATACTCCGGATGAATATCCTTTTTCATTTTACCCCTCCTGGTATAATCTTCATTATACCTGAACAATTACTCATTATTTACCTTTGTGTCTTAGTAGCTTGGTGGCTGAATAGTTGCCGGTTAAATTTAACTAAATTCTTTATTATTTTATCTGCTCCAAGGTCTTCAGGAACTCAGCGTTGTTTTTTGTCCTCTTCAACCTATCTGTCAATTGTTCCATCACTTCCACGATGTTCATAGAAGTAAGCACCTTACGCAACATCCAGACTTTACTCAGTTCCTCCGGCTTGAGAAGCAGATCCTCTCTTCGGGTAGATGAGCGTTCAATATCAATAGCCGGAAAGAGACGCTTCTCAACCAGGCGGCGATCCAGACGCAGTTCCATATTCCCGGTCGCTTTAAACTCTTCGAAAATAACATCATCCATACGGCTTCCGGTATCAATCAGGCAGGTAGCCATTATCGTCAAGCTTCCTCCCTCCTCTATATTCCGGGCCGTTCCGAAGAATTTCTTGGGTTTAGTTAAGGCGTTGGAATCCACCCCTCCGGAAAGAATCTTCCCGCTGTGAGGAACAATAGTATTATGGGCCCGAGCCAGGCGAGTAAGACTATCCAGGAGAATAACTACATCCCTCTTGTGTTCAGCTAACCTCTTAGCCTTCTCAATGACCATATCGGCTACCTGAACATGACGTTCCGGCGGCTCGTCAAAGGTAGAGCTGATTACTTCCCCCTTCACCGTTCTTTCCATCTCGGTTACCTCTTCCGGCCTCTCTGAAATAAGGAGAACAATCAAGGCCGCCTCAGGATGATTAGCGGCAATGCTATTGGCCATTTTCTGGAGAAGGATAGTTTTCCCAGCGCGGGGAGGGGAAACGATCAGCCCCCGTTGCCCTTTACCGATGGGGGTAAGCAGGTCCATTACCCGCATAGAAATTTCCCCAGGAGTTGTCTCCAGTTTAAATCGTTCCTGGGGAAAAAGGGAAGTAAGATTGTCAAAAAGAATTTTCCCTTTTTCCGTCTCCGGGTCTTCATAATTAACCGCCTCCACCCGCAACAAAGCAAAATAACGTTCCGTATCCTTGGGAGGCCTTATCTGCCCGGAGACAATATCCCCGGTGGTCAGACTGAACTTACGAATCTGAGAGGGAGAAACATAGATATCATCAGGACCGGGAAGATAATTGTAATTAGGGGACCTTAAAAACCCGAATCCATCGGGCAAGATCTCCAGCACCCCTTCCCCAAAGATAAGTCCGTTCTTCTTCGTCTGGGTTTCTAAAACCTTGAAGATAAGTTCCTGTTTCTTTAACGCCCTAAACTCGGTAATCTTCAAATCGCCGGCCACCTTACGCAGTTCTGAAATAGTCATTTCCTTCAGTCTTCTGATATCCATCTTTTCCTCCTTATTAGGACGTCACAAAAGTGCCGCCCTTGATTACACAGATTAACAGGCAGATTACCCAGATTATTTCAAAGGAAAAATCTGTGTAATCAGATATCCGCTTTACGGATATCTTCCCACACTCTTTTAACCTGCTTCTCCGTCTCTGCCAAACTGTCATCATTTCTAATTACATAATCGGCTAACTTAATTTTCTTCTTTAGGGGCATCTGAGAATCTATTCTCCTTTCGGCTTCGCTTCTCCCCAGACCACTTTTTTGCAATCGCCTCATCTGAGTCCGGCGCCCGGCGCTAACCACTATTAACTTATTTATCAGAGAAGTTAAACCAGCCTCTATGAGAAGAGGGGCATCGATAATAACAGTTGACAGTTGACAGTTGACAGATGACAGTGCTTTAATTTTTTTCTTGATAGTCTTTATTACCGCCGGGTGAACGATATCCTCAAGTTTCCGACGCTTCCTCACCGAGAAAAAGATAATTTTTCCTAACTCAGTCCGATTGATAGATAAATCCTCACTTAAGATACCCTTTCCAAAATAGTCAATTATTTCCTTCCCGACCTTTGTGTCTGCTTCCATCATTTCATGGGCTATCTCGTCGGCATCGATAACCTCTGCCCCCAAACTCCCAAACAGGCGGGCCACGGTGCTCTTCCCACAGGCTATCCCTCCAGTCAGACCTAAAATTAACATAAGATATGCCTCACTTCGTTCGGCTGATTACACAGATTTCAAAAACCCGATTACACAGATTTTCTTTGGAAATAATCTGTGTAATCTGCCTATTAATCTGTGTAATCAAGTATAGTAAAGTGCTTTGCTTTACTATACTTCAAGATTGAACGTTTAGGCAAACAACCGTGAACCTTGAGCCTGGCAACCTGAGAGGAACATTATTCTGGGGAGAAACTTAAGGAAAGGTTTTCTTGGTCAGGTATTAAAATCTTGCCCATCTTACCCTATATTTCCACTCTTCCCACTCTCCATCTACTTCCTGGTAAAATTGGGGAGAAAGCTGTCCGACAGAATATCCCCGGAAGGGAACCAGAGGAACAAATCTACCCTCCCTCCCCCTGAGGGGAAAGCGAATGAATTTTCCTCCTCCTCCAGTTAACCTGGACAGAGTCTCAGCCTCTCCCTCAGTTACCCTGAGGGCCACGAAAGAATAGATCTGGTCCTCTCCAAACCTAATGAAGT
>CAZUTJ010000171.1:0-3142 GCA_964622875.1 uncultured bacterium | reverse complement strand
AGAGGCTGGCTGGAAACCTTATATCGGAACTTCAGGTATGCTGCTTTCCAGTAAAATTTGGGACAGTGAGGCAAGATGAGGTGTCAAAAAGGAGGTGAAAAGGTTATGCAGAAGATATCTACTTTGTTGAGTGTCTTTATTCTTGCCACCTTTATTATTCCGGCCGGGGGAAGAACTTTTGCTGCCGAAGAAGAAAGATTTGGTTATGAGATAAAGATGGTAAGAGATAAACCGATGGCTGTAGTACTTGAGACCGGCGGAAAGAGTTACATGATGATGTCCGGCGCCTTAAAGACAGAAGGGTATTTAGCCTATTTCGCCGCCCAGGATTTTACTCACGGAAAAGAGATGATTATGCATGAGTTCAAGGAAGTAAAAGTGGTCAAGGATGAAGAAGATGTAAAAGGCATAAAAACGGTCATCTCTTTGCAAGACATGGATGGCAGGGTTCTCCCAGATTACGAACTCGTTGTTTCCCTGCAGATAAACAGGGGTTACCCCAATCTGGTAGTTTACTCCAAGCTGGTTTATAAAGGAAGAGAGCCGGCTCGGATAGGTTTGAACTGGGGGATCACCGGCGATTTCCAATTTTATGTCTATCCTGAAGGAGATGAAATCAGAGCCCGCAGGCTAGAAGTAGCGGCTATTATGAGGGGGAGAGCGACCAAACTGGGAAGAGGGGCCTATCCCTGGATTTGGCCCACAAATGGCAAAGGAGATGGGCTAGGTATTATGACGGTGGGGATGTTACTGAAGAATCCTCTGGAGGGAGAGATAGTAATTACCGATGTTCCTCCTAAGAGGAAACTGAGCCGCGGGGAATTCATGGATGTTCCTTTTATTCTCCTACCTACTACCAAAGAAGAAGGTGGTGTAAAGCCGGTAAGAGAACTTTATGAGAGAGTAAAAAGAGTTAGATGGGAGATGGCAGACTGGTGAAAAAGAAACGGATAATGTTGAGGACTTTCCTCTGGCCGGGCTGGGGTCATCTGGCTGCTGGTAAAAGAAAGAAAGGGTGGGCTCTCTGGTGGGTGTCTTTAGTGGGTTTGTTGATAATTGTCTGGGGGATGACTATATTACTGCTCCGACTATATGCGGCCCCGTTAGGGGAAGAAGTCCAAATAGACCAGACCGGGATGATAATTGAAGAGAGGTTACAGGATAATGAAGAGGAGGAGAAAGAAGAACCCTTTTTTGCTCCCTTAATCTTACCTTTAACCATTATAGTAATTGGACTGGCAATACGGAGCAGTGGTGGTGTACTTGCCTATAAAGATATCAAAAGATTAAAGGAAAAGCTATGAAAATAAAAATACTGCTGATTATAATATCGCTTTTGATTCTTTGTGGATGCGCTACTCTAATAAGGGGAAGAGGAGTTCCCATTGACGAAGAAGGAATTATTATCTTAGAGCAAGCGGAATGACTCTCATCCAGTAAGTTTTTCCTGAATCCTGCATCCTGATTAGTCACTCCCATTCTATGGTGCCGGGTGGCTTGGAGCTTATATCATAGACCACCCGATTTATTCCCTTGACCTCATTAATGAGGCGATTGGAGATTCTCCCCAGCAGAGAATGCGGTATCTCCGCCCAGTCAGCCGTCATCCCATCGCTACTGGTTACCGCCCGCAGAGCTACAACATTCTCATAGGTCCTCTCATCCCCCATCACTCCCACCGACTTTACCGGAAGAAGCACGGCGAAGGCCTGCCAGATCTCCCGGTAGAGCCCGGCCCCTTTGATCTCCTCCAGCATAATCTCATCCGCCTCCCTTAAAAGGGAAAGCCTGTCTTCGCTAACTTCGCCGATAATTCTCACTGCCAATCCCGGTCCCGGGAAAGGATGACGCTGGATAAGCTTCTCGGGAAGCCCTAACTCCTTCCCCACCAGGCGCACTTCATCCTTGAATAGATCCTTAAAAGGCTCAAGGAGTTCTAAATTCATTTTCTCAGGTAGTCCTCCTACATTATGGTGGGTCTTAATAGTAACCGAGGGACCGCCAAAAGCCGAACGACTTTCCACCACATCCGGATAAAGTGTCCCCTGGGCCAGGAACTTCGCCCCTTTCACTTTCCCGGCTTCCTCCTCAAACACCCGGATGAACTCCTTCCCAATTTTCTTCCTCTTCTCCTCCGGGTCAATAACTCCTTGCAGCCTTTCCAAAAATCTTTCCCCGGCCTCAACAAATCTCAAATTTAAATGGTAATAACTCTCCCACCTTTCCCTTACCTTTCGGCCTTCATTCTTACGCAGAAGCCCATTATCTACGAAGACAGCCACCAGATTCTCTCCGATAGCCCGATGAAGAAGAATAGTTAAACAAGAAGAATCTACCCCTCCACTTAAGGCGCAAATAACTTTTTCTTCCCCTACCCGAGCCTTCATCTCTTTAAGAGACTGGGCCACAAAGGATTTCATTGTCCAGGTGGGAGAACACCCAGCTACCCGATAAAGAAAATTCCCGAGAATCTCTTTGCCCCGGGGAGTATGAACCACTTCCGGATGGAACTGCACTCCAAAAAGCCGCCTCTTCTTATCTCTCATAGCCGCCAGAGGGGAGCTGGAGGTATGGGCCATCTCTTCAAATCCGGGAGGAAGCTTAGCTACTCGATCCCCATGGCTCATCCAGACAGTTAAATCCGGGGCCAGTCCCTGGAAGAGGCCACCTTCCTTGTCGACAGCGAGATGGGCCTTTCCATATTCCCGGGTGGAAGATGAGGCTACTTCTCCCCCCAGAAGCTTTCCCATTAGTTGCATTCCGTAGCAAATTCCCAGAACCGGAATTCCCAGAGAGAAGATTCCCTTTTCGCAAACAGGACTCTCCCCCGCCGTCAAGCTGGCCGGCCCTCCCGAGAGGATAATAGCCTGGGGGCTTTTCTTAGCCAACTCGGCGCTGCTGATGTTGTAGGGAAGGAGTTCCCCATAGACTTTCAACTCTCTTACCCGCCGGGCAATCAACTGGCTATACTGGGAACCAAAATCCAGAATAGCCACCAGCTCCCGCTCAAGTCTTTTAGCCACCGATTCCACTCCTTACAAGAAATGCCTCACTTCGTTCGGCTGATTACACAGATTCCAAAAACCCGATTACCCAGATTTTCCTTTGAAGTAATCTGGGTAATCTGCCTGTTAATCTGTGT
>CAZUTJ010000170.1:0-3152 GCA_964622875.1 uncultured bacterium | reverse complement strand
TTAGGAGCAGCTTGTTCGGCTCTTGTCTCCCCGGGGGATCGGGTCAAAGTAGGGCAAAAAATAGGAGAGGCCAATGCTTTCGTTTCTGCTCCTATTCACGCCGGCATCTCAGGAGAGGTAAAAGAGATTAGTTGTCAGCTCTCTCCCTCAGGAAAAAAAGTCCTTTCCTTCATTATTGAATCTGATGGAGAGGATGAAGCGATTGAGATAATCAACCGACCGGAAAATTTTAAGAATCTCAGCCCGGGGGAGATAAGGGAAATTATTAAAGAGGCCGGCCTGGTCGGATTGGGAGGGGCCGCTTTTCCCACTCATGTGAAACTATCTCCACCCCCGGATAAGAAGATAGATGCTTATATACTTAACGGGGTAGAATGTGAGCCTTATCTTACCTGTGATTACCGGCTGATGGTAGAAAATCCGGAGGAAGTGGTAGAAGGTTTCCGGATTCTGATGAAGGTAATAGGGGTAAAGCACGGCTACCTGGGGCTTGAAGAAAATAAACCTCAGGCTATTTCTGCTTTGGAAAAAGCCATAAAAAACAAGCCCGGACTGGAAATAAAAGTTCTTCAGGTTAAATATCCTCAGGGAGGAGAAAAGCAATTAATCAAGGCTATATTAGGGAGAGAGGTCCCTTTGGGAGGACTGCCATTTAATGTAGGGGCTATGGTCAGCAATGTGGGGACGGCTTTTGCCTGTTGGGAAGCGGTGCGGCTGGGAAAACCTCTCCTGGAAAGGGTGGTCACCGTAACCGGAGGGGTAAAAAATCCGGACAATCTCCGGGTTCGCCTGGGGACATCGGTGGCAAATTTGCTAAAAGAGTGTGGAGGATTCCGGGGAGAACCTCAAAAATTGATTATGGGCGGCCCGATGATGGGCCTGGCTCAATGTACTACCGAAGTTCCCGTGGTTAAAGGTACCTCGGGAATTCTCATTCAGACTCGGGAGGAAGTGAGGAATGAAGAACCCCAGGTCTGCATCCGCTGCGGGAGGTGTCTGGAGGTCTGCCCCCTGGGCCTTATGCCCAACATAATTACCTCTTTGGCAGAAAACAATCGCTTCGAAGAAACCCGGGACTATGGAACTCTAGACTGCATTGAGTGCGGTGCCTGCGCCTATCAATGCCCGGCAAAGATACCACTGGTTCACTTCATTAAGTACGCTAAGGCGGAGTTAAATTGCTAAACTGTTGCAACTACTCAGATATTGCCACAAAGGCACCAAGCACACTAAGATTACAGAATAATTCTTTTTATACCTTCTTTTTAGCCATAGATTCTTCTCTTGCTGATAAAGGTATTTTTATTATTACCTTTGTGTCTTTGTGCCTTAGTGGCTGAATAGTTACAATAAGAAGATCCTGATTACCAATTATGAGTGAAAACTTTATTGTTTCTGTTTCCCCCCATATCCGGGATAAGGAGACGGTCCCGGGGATAATGTGGAAAGTGAGCCTGGCTCTCCTGCCGGCGGCGGCCGCCGGAGTCTATTTTTTTGGCTGGTCGGCTCTAATGGTCATTCTCATTAGTGTGGGAACATCCCTGATAACGGAAGCGGTCATCAATAAATTAACGGGGAAGAAAAAGTCTTTATCCGATGGCAGCGTTTTTCTGAGCGGACTGCTTTTAGGGATGACCCTTCCTCCTATCGTTCCTTTATGGATACCGGCAGTGGGTTCGATATTTGCGGTGGCTATTGCTAAGCATGCCTTCGGGGGATTAGGCGGTAATATTTTTAATCCGGCGTTGGCCGGTCGAGCCTTTCTAACAATTTCCTGGCCCCTTTCCCTGACCACCTGGAAAACCTTTCGGTATATTGACGGCATTACCGGAGCTACCCCTTTAGCTGTTATAGCTGAAGAGCAAGGGATGGAAAAACTCCTGACTGCTTTCGGGGGCGAGGGGGCCCTTTACCAGAGCCTATTTTGGGGCCGGGTGGGAGGATCTTTGGGAGAAACCTCAGCTTTTCTCCTTTTACTGGGGGGAATTTATCTTTTAAAGAAAAAAATTATTACCTGGCATATTCCCTTAAGCTTTCTGGCTACAGTAGCTCTCTTCGCCTGGATCTTTGCCGGGGAAGGACTATTCTCAGGAGATCCCCTTTTTCACCTTCTGGCCGGGGGACTAATCCTGGGGGCTTTTTTCATGGCTACTGATTATGTTACTTCGCCTCTTAGCAAAAAAGGGAAATTGATTTTTGGCCTTGGGGCGGGAATTATTACTTGCTTGATAAGATTCTGGGGAGGCTCTCCGGAAGGGGTTACTTACGCCATTCTTTTAATGAATGCAGCTACTCCCCTTATTGACAGACATATCCGCCCCCGTAGATTTGGAGGATAAAATGGGCCAGGCAGTCAAATTCGCCTTAATTATGATGTTGGTAGGCCTGGTGGCTGCCATTCTCCTGGTAGGAGTGCGACTCTTTACCCAGCCTCGCATTGAGGTCCACCAGAGGATGGAGAAGCAGGAAGCCTTAAGCGTAGTCCTCCCAGAGGCGGAAGCCTTTGAAGCGGTGCAGAAAGAAGGAAGGATTATTTATCATCGAGGCTATGCTTCTCCCCGAAAAGAGAAGGTAGTCGGGTATGCTTTCCTGGCTTCCGGCAGAGGATTCAGCAGTGTAATTCGCACCCTGGTGGGGATGAGCCCGGACGGAAAAATAACCGGAATAAAAATACTCTGTCAGAGAGAGACTCCAGGCTTAGGCGCCCGGATAGAAGAGATAAAGACCAAAAAAACTCTGGCCAGCACCGTTATTAGCTTTTTCCGCCGGGAAACACTAATCGAGGAAGAGGAGCTTCGCCCCTGGTTCCAGGAACAGTTCTCGAGGAAAGAACTAAAGAACCTTCAGGTGGTCAGGGAGGAGGAGGTCGGGGACAAGATCCAGGCTATTACCGGAGCGACCATATCTTCAGAAGCAGTAACGGATTCGGTGCGGGAGAAGGCTAAGGAAATATTGGCTCTTATCAGAAGTCAGAAGTCAGAATCCAGAATAAAATGCCTAGTGCATTGTAACCCAAATTTCTGTCAAATGCAGTTAGAGTAGTGTAGGGGCTTGTCCCCGTTTTCTACGCCCATAAAGGGCTACACTACCAAATGATGCAAAACTAATATTACAGAGCACTAGATATTCTAAAATCAGTATTCTGAATTCTG
>CAZUTJ010000169.1:0-3168 GCA_964622875.1 uncultured bacterium | reverse complement strand
ATAAACCACAGAGACACAGAGAAATACAGATAACAATAATTAATAATTAATAATTTTTTTAATCCTAAAAAATCTGCGTTTATCTGCGTCCTGCTTTTGGTTGTGAGGAGGGAGATTAAAAATGCCTATTTTTGATTATGTAGCCATTGATACCCGGGGCAAGCAGGTAAGGGGAGCGATAGAGGCTGATAGCCAGGCCCTGGCTATCAATCAGGTGCAGGAGATACCCTATTTCCCTACCCGGGTGACCGAACGTCAGGCTAAGGCCAAAACGACCGCCGGGAAGGGGGACGCGCTCCAGTTTCAGATTAAGATACCCGGGCTGACCGATCGGGTAGGGGCCAAGCAGCTCACTTCCTTCACCCGGCAACTATCTACCCTCATAGATGCCGGGCTTCCCCTGGTTCGCAGTCTTAGCGTCCTCCGAAATCAGATGAAACCCAGCGCTCTGAAAGATATCTTAGAGACAATCTCTCGGGATGTGGAAGGAGGGAGCACTTTTTCCGAGGCCCTGGCCAAGCATCCCCGAGCCTTCTCCAAGCTTTTCGTCAATATGGTCAAGGCGGGCGAGATCGGAGGAGTCCTGGATACCGTTCTCCAACGTTTAGCGGAGTTTGCCGAGAAAAGCGCTGCTCTCATGAGGAAGATAAAGGGGGCTATGGTCTATCCCATTGTAGTTATCCTGGTCATTATTGGTGTCCTGGCGGTCATCTTCAGGCTGGTTATTCCTACTTTTATAGAGATGTTCGAGGATGTTGAGGCGGCCCTCCCGCCTCCTACTTTACTCCTCATAGCCATCCACGATTTTCTTCACAGCAGACAAGCTTTGCTCATTCCTGTCGCTCTTGTAGGGCTGATTGGGCTCTATAAATTAGTAAGGAGGACCGGCAAAGGAGGGCTAGCTTTAGATAAGGTAAAGTTGAAAATTCCCATTTTCGGGTCCCTTACTCAGAAGTTAGCGGTAACCAGGTTCAGCCGCACCCTGGGAACTCTCATCACCAGTGGGGTGCCTATACTTCAGGCCCTCTCCATAACTAAGGAAACGGCTGAAAACCTGGTCATATCCCGGGCCATCAGCAGTGTTCACGATAGCATCCGCGAGGGGGAGACTATCGCCGGCCCCTTAGACGATAGCGGGGCCTTCCCTCCTTTAGTTACCAGCATGATCGCCGTGGGAGAGGAGACAGGCAACCTGGACCAGATGCTTATTAAGGTAGCGGATACCTATGACGATGAAGTGGATACGGCGGTAGCGGGTCTGGCTTCTACTATGGAGCCTCTTCTCATAATCATTATGGGACTTATTGTCGCCTTTGTGGTTATTTCTATATTCCTTCCTCTGATCCAGATGGCTGCGGCCATAGGTTAAAATGATATAAAAATAATCTGAGATATAATTGTTGACAGAAGAAATGATCTGAGGTATGCTTAAGAGGTTAAGAGGGTTTGTGTTTTAGCGCTCTTGTGCTCTAAGGTGAGGGGGGTAGTATCATCGCTATCTTTAATAAGGTTAAAGAGTCAATAGGTTTGGATATCGGATCCAGCTCGATAAAGGTGGTAGAACTGCGGAAGGGGAAGAAAGGTATTGAGCTGACGGGGGTTCGCCTGGTGGAGATCACCCCTCCAGCCGGCAACGATAAGAAAGCCGAGGGAAAAAAGAGGGTGGGAGAGGCCCTGGAGAAAGTTTTAGGAGAGATGGGAACGATAAAGGGAAAGACTGTATCCCTGGCTACCCCCGGCCCCTCGGTTTATATTCGCTATGTCAAGCTTCCTCCGGCAGATAGCGCCCGTATTGCTCAGATAGTTAACTACGAGGCTCAACAGCAGATTCCCCTTCCCCTGGAAGAGGTCGTCTGGGATTACCAGGTTTTGAAGAAGAGAGCTATGGATGTCAATGTGGTCCTGGTGGCGACAAAATCGAAATTGATTAAGGAGCTTCTGGAAGAGATAGCCGCCTTCCGGATAGAACCGGAAGTAATAGATTACAGCCCTTTAGCCTCCTACAACTGTCTTAAGTTCAGCCAGGAGTTATCCGGGGAGAAAACCTCTGTTCTTCTGGAGATGGGAGCTAAGTCAACAGAGGTGAGTATCGAGCGGGAAGGGAACCTTTGTTGGACAAGGAGTATCCCCCTGGGGGGCAATGATCTTACCCGGGCTATCCAGCAGGGTTTCGGGCTGAGCTTTGCCGAAGCGGAGAAGCTGAAGAGGGAAGAAATAATAGATTTAGGGAACGAAGAGAAAAAGATCTCCCAGGCGGTTACTCCTCTTCTCTCCCGTCTGGTAAACGATATAGAGCGTTCCCTGACCTTCTTTCAAGCAGAATCAGGAGGAGGGGCGGCTATTAATCGGATATTACTAAGTGGTGGAGGAGCTAAATTAGCCAACCTGGATAAGTTTTTAGAGAGGGAGCTGAAGATAGAGGTGAGGAAAGTTTCTCCCTGGAGGAATATTCATCTCTCCAACGGGTTCCCCTTCCCGGGCCAGGAGACTTCTTTTGCGGTGGCTATTGGTTTAGCCCTGCGTCCTCTGATTAAATGTACCAGCGAAGTTAGTCTGCTTCCCCTGGACCTGGCCAGGAAAAAAGAATTTCAGAAGAAGAAAGGAGATTTCGCCCTCTCTTTTATCCTAGCTCTCTTGATTGCCGGCATGGTCTACGGTTTTGCCTTTCAAGACTATCTTTTGAGAAAGTATCGCTTAGGGGCCATAGAAGAGGAGTTGGAGGGATATCAGAAGTATGAGCAACCGATAAAGGTGCTCAGGGGAGAAGTAGGAGCTATCACCGGGAGATTAGAGGCCTTGAGGGACTTAAGAAGCGGGGAAGATTTCTGGCTGGAGGTTCTCCTGGAGTTGAGCCGGCTCCTTCCCGATGAGGTTAAGTTGAGCAGTTTCTCTCAAGAGAGGGAGGTCTTAATTTTGAGGGGAGAGGCGCCGGCCATCCCGGCTATCAGGGACCTCGTCTTCCAGTTGGAATCTTCTCCTCTCTTTGGGGAAGCAGAGGTGGAAACTCCCCAAAGGGTAAGGGGAGAAGAAGAAGAATTCTTCCAGTTCAGCCTGCGGGTACCCCTAAAGCTTTTTCCTTTCCCCCGAGAAGAAGTGGCTCCCCCGGTCCGGGAAAGGGAAAGGAGGCCACGGGAAAGGGAGTTGCCTCCCGGGATGGAGCATTTTCCC
>CAZUTJ010000168.1:0-3175 GCA_964622875.1 uncultured bacterium | reverse complement strand
TAAATCAAGCAACTACAATTCATTCTTGTAGTTGCCCAATTTATTGGGCTAATTTAAAGAGGAGAGAATCAATGGTCAAGCTGGTGAATTTAGCGGTTCTCCTTTCGGGAGGAGGAAGGACTTTACAGAATATCCTTGACTATATCCAGGGAGGAAAATTGGAGGCCCGGGTGGCAACGGTCATCAGCAGTCGGGAGGACGCTTACGGATTGGTGAGGGCTAAAAGAGTGGGGATAGAGGCTTGCTGTGTTCCTTATGAACTTTATAAGGGAGATGCTTCCGGCAAGTTCAGCCAGGAGATCAATAAGATTCTTTCCCGCTACCCTGTGGATTTGATCGTTATGGCTGGATTTATGCATTTATTTCAATCCGAAGAGAAGTATAAAGGTAGAGTGATGAATATTCACCCCGCTCTTATTCCTTCTTTCTGCGGCCAGGGCTATTATGGTGAGCGTGTTCACCAGGCGGTCCTGAATTATGGAGTTAAGGTTTCCGGCTGCACCGTTCATTTTGCCGATGCTGTCTATGATCGGGGACCGATAATATTGCAAGCTGCCGTTCCCGTTAGAGACGATGATACCGTGGCTACCCTGGCGGCCCGGGTCTTTGCGGAGGAATGCAAACTTTATCCCCGGGCCATTCAGTTGTTTGCGGAAGGAAGGCTGGAAATCAAAGGAAGGAAAGTTGTAATCACTCAGCCACCAAGGCACAAAGGCACAAAGGCAAACAAAATATAACCACGGAAACGCAGAAGTTGAGAAACACGGAAAAGTGCCTTTAGAATTTAAAAAACTTATCCATTAATCTTTATTTCATACTTCCGTCCTTCCGTGCTTCAGTGGTAATCTTTAAGCCCTTTAGAATTAATAAGTAATCTTAGTGCCTTGGTGCCTTCGTGGCAATAGCCTTAAATGGTTACGGAAAGCTCACCTTTAAGTTAGCGGAGAGAGGGTAAGATGCCTATTCCACAAGTAAGGACTAAGGGAAATGCTGAAGGAGAGAATATCTCTTTCTTTGACGAACTTCTTTCCCGGTACCGGAGGGAAGGTGGAGGGAAAGAGAGGAGTTTGGAGTCTTATATTGAGAAGGTTCGCCGCCAGGAAGAGCTGGAGCCTTATGAGGCCTATGGGGCTATGCGCATTTTGATGTCGGCAGGATCCTCCGATTCTCAAAGGGCGGCTTTCTTAACAGCTCTAAATGTGAAGGGAGAAAGCAGTGCTGAAATTGCCGCCTTTGTTTTTGCTATCAGAGAGATGGCAGAACCGGTGCGGGTCAAACTGCGGGGAGGAAAAGAGGCGGTCATCGGAGATACCTGTGGCACGGGTGGGGGAACCCTGAATACTTTCAATATTTCCACCACGGTTATGTTTGTTTTGGCGGCTTCAGGAATGGTCATTGCTAAACATGGGAATCGGGCGATTACTTCCCGGTGCGGAAGTGCTGATGTTTTGGAGAAATTGGGAGTGAAGATTGATTTGAAGCCTTTTGAAGTCGAGGATTGCCTCTCTAAGATAGGTATTGGTTTCCTTTATGCCCCCAATTTCCACCGGGCCTTTAAAAATGTCCAGAAGGTGCGGAAAGAGATGGGAGTGCCCACAGTATTTAATATTCTGGGGCCTCTGGCTAATCCGGCTTTTGACCCTAAGATGAAGAATGGAGTGCAGTTGTTGGGTGTTCGCGAGCCCCGGTTAACGAGGAGAATGGCGAAAGTCTTAAGACTCCTGAACATGAAAAGAGCTTTCGTTGTGCACGGATTCAATGGGACCGGCAAGAAGGGCATGGATGAACTTTCCACGCTGGGGGAGAATGTTGTTTCCGAGCTTGGTGAGGATGGACAGGTGCGGGATTTTAAGATATGGCCGGAGGAATTCGGCCTGAGGCCTTCCCGGGAGGAGGATTTAACCGGAGGAACGGGGGAGGAGAATAGCCGCATACTGATTAATATCTTAAAAGGCCGGGAGAAAGGAGCAAAAAGGGATATTGTTCTCTTAAATGCGGCCGCCGGTCTTCTCCTGGGTAATAAAGCCAAAAATCTGCCGGAGGGAATAGAAGTAGCTGCCCAACTGATAGATAGCGGTCAGGCCTATAAAAAATTAGAGCAGTTAAGAATTCAAAGTGGTAATTATTTAGCCACTAAGGCACAAAGACGCCAAGGGTAAACAATAAATCCTAATAACGTCAAAAGAAAAAAGATCTAACCACGGAAGCGCGGAAGCTGAGAAACACGGAAAAACACCTTTAGAATTAAAAAACTTATCCATTAATCTTTATTCCGTCCTTCCGTGTTTCTGTGGTAATCTTTAAGCCCTTTAAAATTAATGAGCAATCTTAGTGTCTTGGTGCCTTTGTGGCCATAGTCTTGAGTAGTGGCAAAACAGGGAAGGGGTGAAGAAGTCCATTGGGGAGGAAGAATCTGAACTGGCTGAAGAGCCTCTGGCAGAGAACAAAGTTGGCTTTCAGGGATGGCGGCTTCCTCTGCGATACCTGTAAATACGACTGGGGGAGTGCCTGTCACCGACGGGAACGGCCGAATGCTACCCAATGTCCCGACTACAAAAAAAGATAACTGCTAAATTGATAAATTGATAAAGTGTTCTATCCTGCTCATCCTGACAATAATGGTCCTAACGATGCAAGACAAAGTAAAGTGTCCCCAGAGAGAGAATTATCCCCGCCAGGCCCAGAAGACGAAAACGGATAAGGGGCGTCCTTTCCAGGCAGCGGATGATTTTCCCGGGAATAAAGAACCAGATGACTCCTTCTATGAAAACAGCTAAGGCTATTCCGACGAAGAACCATTCCAGGTGCCTAAAAACAAACATATAGACAGCGTCCATCTGCATTTGTTTACTCCAAACAAAAAGGAATCAAGTCTTAACTTTTAACTTAAGCATCTCGTAACTATTCAGGTTGCCAGGTTCACGGTTGGTTGCCTAAGAGTTCAATCTTGATCGGTTTAACCTTGAACCCTGAACCCCGGAACTTTGAACCTGAACAGTTACTTTTATTATACATAATGTTGCAATATAGTCAAGTTAAAACTGCAATTCAGACACTGATTACCACAGATACTCACTGATTAAATATCTTTCTTTTTATCTTTATTTCCTTACCGATGGCAGTGTAGCCCTTTAGGGGCGTAGAAAACGGGGACAAGCCCCTACACTACCTCAAC
>CAZUTJ010000167.1:0-3178 GCA_964622875.1 uncultured bacterium | reverse complement strand
TTATACTTACTTCTTTGTGCCCTGGTGTCTTAGTGGCATTTTTAACAAAGCACTGCCGATGATGAAAATTAAGACTGGAAAAACCCAAATGCTCGTAGATGTTAATGTTTCTTTAGGAAATTGGCCGTTTCAGAAGTTTTCACTGGACAGTGCAGATGAATTATCTAAACATCTTAAGTCAGAGGGAGTTTCGTTAGCCCTGGTTTCCTCAATTGAGAATATATTCTATCCTGACCCGGATGCATATAATAGACTTCTCCTTGAAAAACTAAGGCCCTATTCTTCCCTTAGTCCGGTGATGGTTCTTAATCCCACCCTTTCTAATTGGAAAGAGAGATATGAGGAATATATAAGTACGCAGAGAATTAGAGTCATTAAAATCTTCCCGAATTATCATGGTTATTCACTCTCTGCAAACTCTATTGATGATTTTATAAATGAATTTAAAAGAAAGAAGGTAACTTTAATCATTCAAATGCGGGTAGAAGATGAAAGGAATCAGTATCCTTTTTTAAAAGTTCCCGGAGTAGATTACAGAGAGATTATTAAACTTGCTAAACGTTTTCATGAAGTTCCTATAGTATGCCTTGGCTCCTATTTGAGGGAGGCAATTTCTTTAGTTAAAGAAACAATAAATATCTATGTTGATATTTCTTTTATAGAAACTTTGGATACTGTTTCTTCTTTGCTAAAAGAAATTCCTGCAGAACGGGTCCTCTTCGGGTCTCATACTCCCTATCTTTATACTCGGTCTGCGGTGATGAAAATTAAGGCCGAGGGCATTGTGGAGAGAGATAAAAAGACAATTATGTTTAAGAATATATCTCAATTGTTAGAAATGGGGGGTTGAAAAATGAGATATTCGACGAAGATATCCTGGCAGAGATATAAACAGAGCCAAGAATTTCTTGCTCAGGGGAGTTCTACCTCGTCTAAAGTCCCGCATTTCGAAAATTCAGAACCGGCTTTAATTGCAAAAGGCAAAGGTTGCCGAATATGGGACCTTGATGGGAATGAATATATTGATTTTCGTAACGCTTTAGGTCCTGTTACCTTAGGTTACTCTATCCCGGAGATTAATCAGGTAATTGCTAAACAGTTAGAGAGCGGGATTATCTTTGGCCATCCTCATCCGTTGGAAGGAGAGGTGGCCGATCTTTTAGTAGGCATAATCCCTTGTGCTCAGAGAGTTCGGTTTTTAAAAACAGGTGGTGAAGCTCTAGCTGCCTGTATCAAGATCGCTAGAAATGCAACGAACAGGAATGCGATCCTGCATTGTGGCTACAATGGTTGGTTAAATTCTTTAAGTGGAGGAGTGTATCAGCCTGTAGGGATAGCCAGGAGTCAACCGGATAAGGGAGTACCACAAGCCCTGGGTCTTTTGCACAAATCTCTTCCCTGGGGAGAAATTGAGGAATGGAAAAAAGTTTTCTCTCAAGATGACCAGGATATCGCTGCGGTAGTAATTGCCTCCCACTATGCAGAGATGGGAAAGGGAAAAGATTTTCTTCCGGCACTGAAGGAGCTAACCAGGGGGTATGGTTCGTTGATGATTGTGGATGAGATTGTAACTGGATTTAGACTTGCGTTAGGAGGAGCGCAGGAATATTTTGATTTTCAGCCGGATATGGCAGTTTTCAGTAAAGGGATGGCTAACGGTATGCCCCTCTCTGCTTATGTGGGCCGGGCTGATCTGATTGATTCTGCCCGTGAAATAGGCATTTCTACTACTTTTGGGGGAGAAACACTTTCTTTAGCGGCAGCAAAGGCTGTTATAGGTTTTTACAAAGAGAATAATGTAATCGAACACCTATGGAAGATAGGGAAGTTAATGTGGGAACAAGTGAAGGAATTATTCAAAAAATATAAGGTCCCGGCAGCTATAAAAGGATTTCCCGTATGTCCTTTTTTCGATTTTGAGGATATCGGGTTAAAGGATATTTTCTTCCAGGCTTGCTATAAGAATGGGGTTTCGTTATATGATGTCTCTTATGTGAATTATTCTCATAAAGAAGAAGATATCGAGGAAGCTTTAAAAAGGATAGAAAAGGCCTTGCAGAAAATAACCACTCAGGAAAAAATATAATGGTTCCAAATACTATAAACATTGGCTGTAAATACAGAACATCGTTTTGAAAAACACAATGGAGGGATAATCATAAACGGATCCACAATGGAAAACTTAGGAAACGGTTTTTTTCATCACGGCGTAGCCACACCTATCAGCAACCATCGCGGTACTGTTGCCACTGTGGACGGAGAGGGCCGCAACGTGGTGCTGCTCTGGCTGCTCGATCACCGCGGCGGTTATGCCCTCTTGATGATCAAAGCCGACACGGGAAAGAGTGAAGAATTCCCCATGCCCTTTCCGCCCGGCGGGGATTGCCCCTTCGCTTCTATTCTCTCGCTCGGCAACAAGTTCTACACCCATTTCAACAGTCACTTCGTGGAGTTTGACCCCGAGAGGCGGGCGTTCACCTTTGTTCGCCAGACGGCGCCGCAGATGGCTATGGGCATGACCGAGGATGACAACGGCCTGATCTGGTCGGTCACGTATCCGGACAGCGGCGTGGTATCATTTGACCCCCGAAGCCGTACGTTCAGGGATTATGGGCACGTATATAAGCAGAATTGGGAGCAATACCCGCGCACCGTTGCCGCCGATGACATTGGCTGGATCTATTTTGGGGTGGGCAACACCGCCAGCCAGATCGTTGCCTTCGATTCCGGGAGCGGCCAGGTTCGACCGATACTTCCGGAGGCTGAACGTGCTAAGGGAAGTGCGTATGTCTATCGTGATATGAATGGGAAAGTATATGGCCTTCCGGTCAGCGGAGCGGAGGAGCATTGGTACGAATGCTACGAGGGCGAGGCAAAAAAAATCGGGAAGATCGGACAGAAACGGGAGAGGCCCCTCATCACCGGAACTCAGTTGCTGTTTCATCGAGATTTCCCCGATGGCAAGAAGCTAAGGAGTTGCGACCTTGTGGATCGCGTTCTGGTTGTAGAGGACTCAAAGGCTAAGGAGATCAAGGAACGGCACTTCGAATACACGAGCGAAGGCGCCCACGTAATGGGCCTTGCAATATCCCCGGACGGCACGATCTGCGGCGGCACTGCCTTCCCCATGCGTTTCTTCAGCTACAGCCCAAAGACGGACACGTGGGCAAACCGCGCC
>CAZUTJ010000166.1:0-3179 GCA_964622875.1 uncultured bacterium | reverse complement strand
ACACAGATTTTTTTGGAAGTAATCTTTACTATACTTCAAGATTGAACGTTTAGGCAAACAACCGTGAACCTCTGAACCTTTGAACCCTGAACCTTTGAATATCCTGATACCAAAAATATCCTGTTTCGGAGGTTTATTGACTAAACTTCGAAATTTCCGGACTTTTAACTACTTCTGACATCCCGGGCAGAAGTAGGTGCTTCTCCCGGAGATTTTTACCCGGGAAATTTTCACTCCACAGCGAGGGCAGGATTCTCCCTGCCGCCCGTAAACTTGCAACCGGTATTGAAACCTTCCTTTTTTCCCTTCCACATTGCGATAAGCATCGGTAGAGGTTCCCCCGGCAGAAGTGGCCTTTTTCAGGATGTCCTTGATGGATCTATGCAGGGCCTTGATTTCGAGTCCGGTTAACCGATGAGCTTTCTTCTCTGGATTAATCCTTGCCTGATAGAGAGCCTCGACAACATAGATGTTTCCCAATCCGGCCATCACCTTCTGGTCGATGAGGACTATTTTTATCTTCCTCTTTTGGCTTTCCAGGACTTTTTTCAGGGAAAGAGAGGTAAAGTTATTATCCAGGGGCTCCGGTCCCAGGTCAGCTAAAGTGGTGATTTCCTCTAATTTATTTACCAAATAAACCACTCCAAATCGCCGCATGTCCAGGAAGCGCAACTGAAAATTGTTGTTGAGGGTGAAGATAAGACCGGTGTGTTTATCTACCTCCTTATCCGGGGAACAGTAAATCAATTGCCCGGTCATCTTCAGGTGAATAACGAGGAACGAACCGTCATCCAGGGAAAAAACGAGAAACTTCCCCCGGCGGGAAATTTCCTTAACTTCCCTCCCGACAACTTTTTTTCCGAATGACGACGGAGAAGTATTCTTTATTAGTTTACTGAACTTGACCTCGACCCTGGCTATTCTCTTGTGCTTAACCTTTCTCTTGAGACCTTCCTTGATTACCTCTACTTCCGGCAGCTCCGGCATATTTATTCTCCCCTGATTCTTTCGATAATTTTTTCTAGCCGCCGGCCGTATTCTACATAAACCTGAAAGGGATCTTTCCTCCGGTCATCTTTGCTCTCATCATGAATGACATGAGTTAGATGCGGTTCAATAGATACCCCGCTCTCATAGCCGCTCTCCCGGAGATCTCTCAGGGTATCTTCCACCCTTCCATCACCCTGGCCACAGAAGGTGTAGGTCTCTTTACCCGGGCCACCTCCGTCAAGACAATCCTTGATGTGAACATAAACAATATAGGGCTTAACCGTCTGGTAAAATTCCCAGGCATCCTGTCCTCCATGGGCCGGGGGGTTACCGGTATCATAGACGACCCGGAGATGAGGGGAGGCTATCGTTTCCACAAGCTCCCGGCAGGTTTGCGGGCGCCCTCCCCAGCCGGAGCAGTTCTCGTGGACAATAGTGATCCCGCCTTCTTCCGCCAGGCGGACAAGTTCCTGCATACGTCGGATGGCCTCTTTTCTCCAGTCGACCTCGCTCCAGCTGTCGTTGGGCCAGGACATAGCCCGGATAAATTTTGTTCCCATCTCTTTCATGCGAGGAATAGCCGTCCGGATATCCTTGATGTCTTCCCCGAAATCACTACTTATGGGGCGGCTCCAGTCACCTAACTTGGAGGCAAAACAGGACACTTTGATACGGGCTGCCTTCAGTTTCCCGGCTATCTCCTCAAATTTGTCATCGGTGAGGTGAGCGATACTCTCCCCCTCCACCGTCCTTAACTCTAAATGCTCCCAACCTAATTCCTGATGAGCGCGAATCTGTTCCTCAATCGTTTTTCCAGCCTCATCGGCAATACCGGAACAAAACATTTTCAGCCTCCTCCCTTTTTTTAACAGAAAACCTTAACCACAGAGAACACAGAGAAAATACTTAAAAACATTTTTGGACGCAGATTGTCGTAGATTTTTAGGATTAGAAGATATTTACCACAGAGGCACAAAGATACAGAGGAAATCTCTATCCTCGCCTTTTCTCTGATTAACTCTTCGGGTATTTTGACTCACCGCTCCGATAGTATTAGAAAGGAATATATAAAACCAAGCTATCTTGTCAATAGTGTAAACCTGGCCCCCGTTACTCCTTTATACTGGCAGTGTAGTGTATCTATATCATTAAAGTCAGTGCCCGTCAAGACAAATTTGCATTAAGGCATTTGCGGGGACAGGCCACTTTTTTTAATAAGGTCACTGTATTGACAAATTTCCTTACTAGTAAAAGTAGCCTGTCCCCCTTTTTTTCTTTTAAAAGCCTTCCGCCTCTCTACCTAAGCAGTTACTAAACTAAAAGAGTGTCATTATCCGGTTTGATCGAGGGGTCGGGGAATGACAGAAAAAGGCGTTTATAATTTCCTGAACTTTAAAAAAAGGTAACCGTTCATGGGGTGGTGCGTCAACAGGCACTTCTCCCTTTGCCAGGGGGGAACATATGAAGGCCGTGAATGGTTACGAAAAAAAAGATATTTACCTGGTGAATATCTGTGGTAATCAGTGTCTGAATTGTAGCTAAAGAAAGAACTAATTTTCTTGCCTAATGGGAGTCTCTGTGATAGAATATGGCGATGAGGGTTTGATAAAAGAAGGGATAGGGAATGGCTTTAATCGTTCAAAAATATGGGGGTAGCTCGGTAGCTAATCCGGAGCGGGTTAAAAAGGTGGCTAAGCGGGTAGTAGCCACCAAACGCCGAGGAGAAAAGGTCGTAGTAGTCGTTTCGGCGCCGGGAGATAGTACTGACCGGCTGATTGATTTGGCTCATCAGGTTACCGGCGAACCGGCCGAAAGGGAAATGGATGTTTTGGTTTCTACCGGGGAACAAGTATCCGTGGCCCTTTTGGCTATGGCTATTCAATCTCTCGGATACCCAGCTATCTCTTCTACGGGTCCCCAGGTGGGCATTGTTACTGATAGCTCTCATACTAAGGCGCGGATTTTAAAGATTAATACTGTCTGGATAAAGAAAGAACTGAGGAAGGGTAAAATAGTTGTCGTGGCCGGTTTTCAAGGAACGGATATTAATGAGAATATTACTACTCTGGGGCGAGGGGGGTCTGACCTTACCGCGGTGGCTTTGGCAGCGGCTTTGAAAGCAAATTGTTGTGAGATTTACACCGATGTGGAGGGCGTCTATACGGCTGATCCTCGTATTGTCCCTCGAG
>CAZUTJ010000165.1:0-3180 GCA_964622875.1 uncultured bacterium | reverse complement strand
GTTTGATTGTCTGGTGGGAATCAATCTCCTCAGGGAAGGACTGGATTTGCCTGAGGTATCTTTAGTGGCCATACTGGACGCTGACAAGGAAGGTTTTCTCCGTTCCCAGACCTCTCTTATTCAGGTAGCCGGTCGGGCCGCTCGCCATATAGACGGGGAAGTAATCATGTATGCCGATACCGTTACCGGCTCTATGGAACGGGCTATTGAAGAGACCAACAGGCGCCGTCAGCTCCAGGTGAGGTTCAACCGAGAACATGGAATTACTCCCCGAGGTATTCAGAAATCCATTCAGAGCATGGTGGAAGCTAACCTGAGAACGGAAGAGTATGTCCAAAGTCTGGTCAGGGAGCCAAAAGTTGGTTATATTTCTGAAGAATCTCTCCTTATTGCTGACTTGGAAAAAGAGATGGCGGAAGCAGCCAGGAAGTTAGAATTCGAAAAAGCGGCCCTCCTTCGGGATAAGATCAAGAAATTAAAAGAACATGAAAAAGATGAACCACAGAGGCACAAAGAATACAAAGTTGAAAAAAGAAAATTAATAAAAGAAGAAACCACGAGATTACACAAGATTAACATAAAAACTTTATAACCACAGAGGACACAGATTATCACAAGATTAGAGAATTTAAAAATGACAGAATAATTAGATATTAATTCTTTTTCTGTGTAAATCTGGTGAAATCTTGTGGTTAAAAATTTCTCTGTGTTCTCTGTGGTTAATTAGTAGGAAGAAGAGATGAAACTTCTCAAGGTTATTCTGCTCTGCGTTTTAATCTTTGTCTCCGGATGCGTTAGCTTTAGCCTTAGCCGTCGGCCCGCTCCGGGGCAAGGAAGAAAGGTGAGGATGGAAGTAACGGCTTACTGTAACTGCGGGCATTGCACCGGCTGGCGAAGGAGCTTATTTACCTTTCCTCCTTTCCGGCCAGTCTTTACCAGTGGCCCGCTTAAGGGACAACCTAAAAGAGTGGGTATTACGGCCAGCGGGGAGCGGACCAGGAAAGGAACGATAGCGGCGGATATAACCAAGTATCCTTTTGGCACCAGAATGTATGTTCCTGGCTATGGATGGGGAGTTGTTCAGGATGTAGGAGGGGCTATAAAGGGAAACTGCCTTGATGTCTGGTTCCCCTCCCACCAGGCGGCTCTGGAGTGGGGAAGAAAGGTGCTTGAGGTAACTGTCGTAGATTAGGAGCAAGGCTCTTGGTGAGATAGAAAAAAATCTTGTGCTCATCTGTGTAATCTGTGGTTAAAAAAGTAGGAATAAAAGATGAAGTTAAATTTGGATGAGGCGAAGCGGCTGGTGAGGTTAGCTTTGAAGGAGGACATTGGGGACGGTGATATAACTACTAAAGTAACTGTCCCCACGGGAATTAAGGCAAAAGGGAGAATTGTGGCTAAAGAGAGGGGAATAATTGCCGGCTTGGAAATAGCCGGGCTGGTATTCAAGATAGTTGAGAGAAGGGAAAAAATCCAGTTCAGAGCCAGAGTCAAAGATGGCGATAAGGTTAAAAAAGGGCAGGTAGTGGCGGAGGTTTCCGGACCGGCGAGGAGCATTTTGATGGCGGAGCGGACAGCTCTCAATTTCCTGCAGAGGTTATCGGGTATAGCTACCTTCACGGCTAAGTTTGTGGACCAAGTAAGACCTTATAGAGTCAAGATTAGGGATACGCGCAAGACCACCCCGGGCTGGAGAACCTTAGAAAAATATGCTGTCAGAGTAGGAGGAGGATATAATCATCGGAGAAGGTTGGACGACGGAGTGCTTATTAAGGATAACCATATTAAGATCACCCCCACCCTTACCCTCCCCCATTACCCTAAAGGGCACAAGCAAGGGGGAGGGGATGTAGGGGAGGGGGCAAAAAGGAAAGGGGAGATTCCTGTTATAGAAGAGCTAATAAAGTTAGCCAGAAAAAAGGTTTCCCCGAGGATGAAGATAGAGGTAGAGGTAAAGAATTTAAGAGAGGCAAAAGAAGCTGTTCAGGCCGGGGCAGATATAATTATGCTCGATAATATGACTGTCGAACAGATGAGGAAGGCGGTCAAGATAGTTCGTATGACTATTGACCATAGACCGTTAGTGGAAGCTTCGGGGAGAATTAATTTGTATAATGTGAAGGAGATAGCGAGGACGGGAGTGGATATGATTTCCGTGGGGGCTTTAACTCATTCGGCTAAAGGGCTGGATATGAGCCTGGAAATCATAAAGTGCTCAAGTGCTTGACCAATTAAAAATTAAGGTAAATCAAGAACTTTTTACCACGAAGTTCACGAAGCGCACGAAGAATAATATAAATAAAAATTTCTAATCATTTACTAAAGTTTGCTTCGTGTTCTTCGTGTCCTCTGTGGTTAAAGTTTTTGTTTTTATTTTCTACTTGCCATGACAAGTAGGCCTGTTATGATAGAGAAAGATGTCCTTAATCCGGATACGATTAAGGAAGGGTTGAATACCAGAATTATGGGGAAAGAGGTCTATTGTTTTCGGGAGACTGGTTCTACCCAGACAGTGGCTTGGGAGTTAGCCAATGGTGGAGCCAGGGAGGGGACAGTCGTTTTAGCTGAGGGGCAGACGAGGGGAAAGGGGCGAAGGGGGCGAAGCTGGCTATCCTCCCCGGGGCAGGGAATCTGGATTTCTATTATCCTGCGTCCGCCTATTTTCTCCTCTCAGGCAGGAAGAGTTTGCTTAACCTCGGCCCTGGCCGTGGCCGAGTCAATAAGAGAAATTGCCGGTTTGTCAGCCCTAATTAAGTGGCCGAACGATATCCTCATTGGCGGGAAAAAGGTAGGCGGGATACTGATAGAGATGACTGCGGAAATGGACCTGGTCAAATTTCTTGTTCTTGGTATCGGGGTTAATGTTAATCAGGATGAGTTCTCCAAAGAGCTGAAAGGGAAGGCCCTTTCCCTGAAACAGGAAAGGGGAGAGGAGGTTTCTCGCCTTTCCCTGCTCCAGGAGATTTTGAGAAGGTTAGATAATTATTATCTTTCTCTTAAGGAAGGAGAGTTTGAAGCGATAGCTAACCGTTGGCGGAGGCTTTCCGCTACCCTGGGAAAACAGATTCAGGTTTCCTTCCAAAGAGAAACAGTAGAGGGACAAGCAATCGATATAGATTCCGATGGAGCCCTTCTCCTTCGCCTGGATAGCGGTTTCGTCAAGCGCCTGGTCGGTGGGGA
>CAZUTJ010000164.1:0-3260 GCA_964622875.1 uncultured bacterium | reverse complement strand
GCTTTTGGCTTCACCGGCAAGATGCAGTGAAATAACCCGTGAATGGTTACGTTTTGTTTTCATAGCTCTGTCTCCTTATTTTCTGTAAATAAGCATAACGCAACTATCTAAATTGGTAAACATTCGGTAAAACTATCATCGCAACCCTCTCCCGCAAGGGGAGAGGAGCATAATGACGGGCTTACCGAATGCTTACTATAGGTATTCTATTCTGGATTCTGAATCCTGAGTTCTGAGTGCCTGAGCAGTTACAATATTTTTTTCTAATGGGTTAAATTCATCTTACCAAAGATAACAACCAGACAGCCAGGGAAAAGTAGATCAGCAGCCCGGTAATATCTTTAAGAGTGGTGACAAAAGGACCAGAGACTACGGCCGGGTCTATGTTGAGCCGGTTAACAGTCAGGGGAATTATAGTCCCCAGGATGGCCGCCACGGTAAGAGCAACCATCATAGATAGAGCCACGATTAAACCCAGGATGGCCCCGCTCCCATTCCAGAAAAGGGCCACGGTCCCAGCTACCACCCCGGAGATTACCCCGATGAGACTTCCCAGGCGCGCCTCCCGGAAAAGCACCCTCCAGAAGTGCTCGAAGTTAAGGTGGCCGGTAGCTAACCCGCGCACGACGATGGTAGAAGATTGCACCCCAATATTGCCTCCCATAGCCATAATGGCCGGAATAAAGGCCAGCAGGGCAATAAGCATCTGGGGCTCAAACTTTCCTTCAAAAGTGCGGATTACGGCGGCGGAAACCATCGTTCCCAGCAAAGCAATAATGAGCCAGGGCAATCTCACCCGCGCCACCCGCAAAATAGAGCCGTTGAGCAATTCTTCCTCGTCGGTTCCGGCCATTTTATAGATGTCCTCGTTGGCTTCCTCTTCCACCACATCAAGAACATCATCTACGGTTACCCTTCCTACCAGGGTATTGGTTAAGTCAACTACCGGCAGAGCCCGCAGGTTATATTTGCGCACTAGATTGGCTACTTCTTCCTGGTCAACATCGGTAGTGACCCGAATAACATCAGTATCCATAATTTCTTTAAGCACGGTTAATGGAGAAGCAATGATAAGCTTCCTCAAAGACAGAACCCCCTCCAAACGCCCTTCCCCATCTACTACATAGATATAAGATATAGCTTCAATGTCGCTTCCCCGCAATTTTTCTATGGCCTCCTCTACTCCCATCTCTCCCGGGAGAGCGAAGAAGTCCGGGGTCATGATCCCTCCGGCGCTATCTTCTTCGTATTCCAAAAGCCGATGGACATCTTCGGCCTCTTCTTTCTTCATCAGCCCCAGAATCTTCTTTTCCCGCTCCTCCGACAAATCTCCTAAAATATCAGCGGCATTGTCGGAAGGCATCACTTCTAAAACGCGGGATAACCGGGCATCTTCTAAGCCCTCCAGCAACTCTCTCTGAGAACCGGAATCCATTTCAGGCAAAACCCGGGCGGCCTCTTCCGGCTTAAGGAGATCGAGAAGAGCTGCTTTCTCTTCCCCTTCTAAATGATCAAGGATTTCTGCTAAATCAGCCGGATGGGAATCCTCAATAAGTTCGGCTAAATCAGCAATATCCTTGCTGATTAGATAGCCCCTAATCTGCTTAAGTTTTTCCTCTAATTTCTTCTTCATCGCCGCCACCATCATAAGGAGGAATAATGGTCCCTCCGGAAACAAGTAACTTCAAAGCCTCCTCCACACTCATTCTCAAGGGGATGCTATCTTTTTCAGGAGCCAGGATAAGGAGCCCCGAAGTAGGATTGGGAGTGGTAGGAACGAAAACCGTCAACATCTTCTCTCCCGTTTTCTCTCTGATTTCCTGCCCCCCCTCCCCTGATACTAATCCCAGGGTATAAAGTCCGGAGCGAGGATACTGGAAAAGGATCACCCGATTAAAACCGGTGCGTTTCTCTCCTAAAAAAGCCTGGCCTATCTGTTGTAATGCCCGGTAAATCCTGTTCACCAGAGGAATGCTGGCGAGGATTTTCTCTCCCAAACCAATAAGCCGGCGCCCGATAACATTCCTGGCGAAAGTCCCGATGAGAAAAATTATAAACAATATGCCGACAACAGCAAGCAACTGCCAGAGATACCCCCAGGGAAGAGCCTGAAAATAAGTTTCTACAATCACATGGGGCACAAAATTAATGATCGTATCAAAGATAGCCTTCAAAATCCAGACGGTAATCACCAGGGGCAAAATGACCAACAACCCGGCGATAAAGTTGTTCCGCACCCGAACAAGTATCTTAAGCCTCATTTTTTCTCCTTAAATCCAGATAAATCTATTAGATTTAAAATCCAAATGTCAAATGACAAATCTCAAATAAATTGCTTAAATCCAAATGTTAAATGTTAAAAAAACCCAACTAACGGTTGTCCTCTGTAGTGATAAGATTGATCGTTTGTCATTTACTTGATACTAGAGGAATTTATACATTACGCCTTTTTTTATCAATGACTTAAGAGACCCTCTTGACTGAAAGAGATTGGTGTTTGGATTGCCCGGTCAAGCCGGGCAATGACAAATTTTTACTGTAAACTGTCCACTGTCCACTCCCGACCGTAGGGAGGGTTATCTTGAAGTATAATAAAGTATAAAACACTTTTCTATACTTGATTACACAGATTAACAGGCAGATTACCCAGATTACTTCAAAGGAAAATCTGTGTCCTCGGGTTTTTGGAATCTGTGTAATCAGCCGAACGAAGTGAGGCATTTCTTGTCATTGGTCATTTTTAACTATCTTTACCCTAATTACCCGTCGGTGGTCGGCCTCCACCACCGAGATGAAGATACTCTCATAGGTTAACTCTTCCCCTGTTTGGGGAACCCGTCCCAGGTAATCAGTGACAAATCCGGCTACCGTTTCTACCCCCTCTTTCTCCGGAAGGTTGATATCTAGCTCCTCGTTAACCTCACCAATATACATCTTGCCGCTAACCAAAGCGCTGCCATCCTCTAAAATTTTAATATCCTCTCGCTTTTCATCGTGTTCATCCTCTATCTCCCCCACAATTTCCTCGAGTAAATCCTCTAAAGTAGCCAGCCCCGCCGTTCCTCCGTATTCATCAACAGCAATGGCTAAATGTATCTTCTTTTTCTGAAACTCTCGCAAGAGTTCATTAACCTTTTTCGTCTCCGGGACAAAATAAGGAGGGCGAATTAAATCTTTTACCTTCAACCTCTCCTCATCTTTTTTTCCCCAGAGGTTCAGTAAATCTTTAACATAGAGAACCCCGATGATATTATCTATCT
>CAZUTJ010000163.1:0-3268 GCA_964622875.1 uncultured bacterium | reverse complement strand
ATAAATCACTAACCCAATGCATCAAACTTCATTTCAGTCATTTGTCATTTATTTGTCATTTGGATTTTGTCATTTATATCCTGGGCTTCAAAAAAAAGAGCCCCGCCGCATTCCTGCAGAATGCAAAAGGCGGGGCCTGTTTGTTTCTCAGGTTATACCTTCATTACATTTGTGGCTTGTTCGCCTTTAGGGCCTTGCTGAATTTCAAATTCAACTTGCTGGCCTTCTTCTAAAGTCTTATAGCCATCACCCTGAATGACACTGTGATGCACGAATACATCATTGCCTGACTCAGGAGTAATAAATCCATAACCTTTTTGGCTGCTGAACCACTTAACGGTTCCTTTTGCCATTACCAACCACCTCCCTTTCCCTAAAATTTATAGCAAATAATGACAGAAACAGAAAACCGCGAGACGAGTTCTTCTTTGCTCTGTGGCTCAAGATTTCTACTCCCTTATTTACTACAAACAGAAATTATACCATCATCTTTCTTTTTGTCAAGGATTTCGCCATTTAAGAAAATTTCGTAACCACAGATTACACAGATTCCAAAAACTCGAGGACACAGATTTTCTTTGGAAGTAATCTGGGTAATCTGCCTGTTAATCTGTGTAATCAAGTATAGAAAAGTGTTTTATACTTTGCTATACTTCAAGAAAGCCCAATAAATTGGGCAACTACAAAGCAAAAATCATTACTAAGAAAATGTCATTATCCGGCTTGACCGGATAATCCAGGGCCTGGATTCCCCGATTGAATCGGGGAATGACAGAAAAAGGCGTTTATAGTTTCCTAGGCAGTAAAATATCCCTCACTTCGTTCGGGAAAGAAGTCATCCCGAATTTTGTAAAGTGCCTTTAATAGATAGCAATCAGATCCTTAACCCTCTGAAAGGTTATTTCCCCGATTCCCTTTACTTTTTTAAGCTCCTCAATATTTTTGAATCCGTTATGCTGGTTACGATAATTGATAATAGCCTGGGCCCGCACCGGCCCGATCCCGGGAAGGGTCTCCAGCTCAGCCCGGGTAGCTATATTCAAATTTATCTTTCTCTCCTGATTTTGACCTGGGGACAGGGGGCTCACCCCACCTCTCGAATCTTTACCCGGGGCTATCTCCCTGAGCTTAGCCGGTACTACTATCTTCTGCCCATCCCTTAAGGGTGCCGCTAAATTGAGAATCTCTAAATTGGCATCGCCCCGGGGGCTGGCCTTATCTACCAGATCTTTAACCCTGGCTCCGGATTTAAGGGTGTAAACTCCCGGCCTCCACACAGCTCCGACGATATGCACAATAATCTGAGCCTCAGGGATATCCTCCCGCTCCTCCTCAATTATTTCCGGCCTTACTCTCCCTTGAATAACATTCCGGTAATAAAGCTTTCCTCCCCCCAGGATAATGGCTCCTACCAGGAAAATGACCACCATCTGTTCCTGTCGCGTCAGATTAAACATAATGAGAGAAAGACCTCATCCTGCCTCTTGTTTTGGGAATTTCCTTTTCCCCTCACCCCTGTCTGCCGTGCCGGCACAGACAGGCGGCAAATATCCAGCAAACCACCCCCTTATTTGTAGTGGCAAAGCCTGCTTTGCCTTTAATGCCAAACATCCTTACGGGCACAAGAAAGGTAAGGGGATAAGTTCAATTTTGCGCTGACTTCTATAATAATATAGTAAATTGATGAATTCGGCAAGGAAAAAATTAAGAAGATTTCATTTGACAGGAAGGGAGATAAAGGGTAAAATCTTGAGTAGTAAAATTATAATTCGTCCCCACCATTTTGCTCCCCCTGCTTGCTTTCGCAAAAAGCGGGGGAGCCGCGGGGTCTGCTAAGGAGGTGAGGTGAATGTTAACTATTCTGCTGGGGGCATTAGCCACCGCCATTGGGATTCTCTGGCTAATGCCACCAGTCGCCCCGGGTTCCTGGTTCCTGGGTAACGCCTGGGAAGAGGCCCGGAGCTTAGTTGTAGGCTTTCTATCCCTGGGACTGGTCGGTGGTGGTTTAATAGCTGTAGCCGCGGGAATAAGTTCCCTCAAGGATAAGCTCGCCACCAAAAAGGAGGAAGCTAGGAGAGAGAAAGAAAAGAAGGAGGGGGAAGGGGAGTAGAAGCGGAGGAGATTAGGTCAAAAGGGCTTAAAGCTTAGCACGGAAGCACGGAAGCACGGAAGTAATTACTCGGGTTGCCAGGTTCACGGTTGAAGGATGGTAGGTAGTTGAGTAGTAAATAGATTCCACTTAACCACTAACTTTGAACCTGGGTAGTTACATGTATTTTTCCGTGTTTCCTAACTTCCGCGCTTCCGTGGTTAGAGTTTTTTCATTTGGTTTTTGACATTTTTCAACGTTCCGCGAACGGTTATAAATCTTAAAGCTACCAACCCGGAGAATATTCAAAAATGAAATATAAAGCCAATCTTCATGGTAGAGAAGCCGAATTATTCTGGAGCCTGGTAGAGAATTTTTATACAGCCGAAGCTATTATTGGCGATAAATACGGTAAGTTGATGGGGGCTCGAAAAACTTCTCCCGAGGATACTCTGGAAAAGATTGCCGTATCTTCGCCTATAATCGGTTTCAAAAAATTAGAAGAGCTAAGAAATAATCTTTTATACCCTTTAAAGGACGCTTCTCACGAGCTGTTCCGGGATGAATCTACGAATATAACCCATCCCTTTGACAAATATATAAGTGATATTTTTCATGAAGTTTCTATCGTGAAAGAGGAGGCCTATCAATTAATCCAGATAGGAGATTATCAATTAAAAAAACAGACGGAAAAAGCCGGCGAAAAGGTAGAGAAAAGGATAGCATTAAAAGCTAAAAAAGATATCGCCGGTAAAATGAAAAATATTCACACCTTATTCCGGGAAGCGGAAACGGAATTAGTAACCCTACTAAAACAACAGAATAGAACTAAATCTGTAATTAGGCCTTTGTATCTAAGCGCTGATGAAATCTTTGGCGACAAGGAAGGATTGGAGATTCTATATAAAAAAATATATGACCTGGGCCCTTTTGAAGGCTACCTCAGGGTAGCAGAAAGTTTCCAGGAATCCGGACATAACGAAAAAGCCGCGGAAGCCTTTTATAAAGCCAGAGAGAAGAAACAGGAATTAGCTGCTCAAAGAAAATCAGGAGAAGGTTGTGAAGATTATCAGGAATTAGCTGCTGGCTACCAAAAATTGATGGAGATGGTATCTCAAACCCCTACAACCTAGTGCTTTGTGACATTAGTTCTGACACATTTTGTTTGTCATTCCCGCG
>CAZUTJ010000162.1:0-3281 GCA_964622875.1 uncultured bacterium | reverse complement strand
AGCAGAAACAATCTCCTTAATTAAAGGCATCTGACCCTGCAAGTCTTCCGGCATTCCCGGTCGCTGGGCTTTGTACTCAGCAAACTCCCGATGACGAAAGGTGGGGGCCGGGAGATCAAAGGCTACCGCCAAATAGTCCGGCTTCTCCTCCCCCAATAACTTCATGAGCATAGTAGTAAAACCATATACCGCATTGGTTGGCCGCCCCCGAGAAGTAGTCAGACCCTTCAGAGCATAGAAAGAGCGGTAAGCATAGAAATTCCCGTCAAGGAGAAACAATTTCTCTTTACTGTCCATTAGGAACTTAAAAATTTGGCAAGAAGATAACTACTTAAGACTATTGCCACGAGACACCAAGCACACTAAGATAATGACAAAACCCAAATGACAAATGACAAAATTTTGACATTTGGTATTTGGATTTACCAGATTTATCTGGTATTTGGCATTTGGATTTTGAAATTTTTAATTCCGACTTGTTCGGGTTAGGAGGAAGGGCTAATAATCTTCAGCCTAATAAGCTTTGAGTAGTTTTATTGATTTTACTCTGACACTTTGACTTTTTTGTGCCTTTGTGGCTAAATAGTTACGCAGGAGACTATCTTTTCCTGGCAAGATTGAAGAAAGCATCTCTATTACAATTTAGCAGTTTAGCAGCTTAACAATTATATTATACCCCTTCCCCCTAAACTTGTCAACTAAAAATTACTTCCCCTCATCTGGGAATTAAGGTAGAGACTTCAAAGCTCACCTCAACCTTTCCCGGGCTGGCCCGCTGTGGCCTCAGAAGAAGGTCGTTGATGGCCAAAAACCGAGGCGGGTTTTCAATTCGGTAAAGGTAGTCAACGAGTTCATTCAACTCTATCCCCTTCAGCCTGATCTCCACCAGAGATTCCTTATAGTAATCGCTAAGGTGTCTTTCCCGGGGCCTCATAGAGAATACCCTTTCCTTAATTCCCGACTCCGCGGTTAACCTTTCCAGGAAGGAGAAGAGGTTAAAATCTTTCCCGCGGGAGACTAATCCCTGTTCAACAAATTCCAATCTTTCCTTAAGAGCCAAGTAATCGTTCCTGAGCCTAACTATCTCTATTAAATCCTTCTCTCTCCTCTGAATTCCTCCCTCTAAAATCTCTATCCTGCCCCTAACCGGAGCCAGGACAAAATGATAAAAGAGCAGGATAAAAAGAAAAGCTCCTCCTCCCCAGACGGCAATTCTTTCTCTCCCGGCTAACATAACTCCCTCCTAAACTGCTCACCAGAGCACCAGGGTAACTGATAGATTAAATATCAAAGATTAAAATCAAATTTTGGACGCAGATAAACACAGATTTTTAGGATTAAAAAAATAAATAATTATTATCTGTATTAATCTTGCGAAAATCTGCGTCCTATTGATTTATGATTTGTCATTTTGCATTTTGCATTTTGATATTTGATTTTACCTAACCGGATAAATGTCCAGGGTAAATCTGACTATCTCTCCATCGGAACTTGCCCGGGCTCGGGTCAGGGAAACTCTCTGAAAATGAGGAGACCCTTCCAGTTCCCGCCTCAATAAGTCAACGGCTCGGAAGGAGGCTACACTTCCCTCTATCCTGACGGCATCGTCCCTTAGCCTGAGGCTGAAAAGCTGCACCTCTTCCCCCTCGGGAATCCTTAAGAAAAGCTCTCGCATTATCTCTAAGGAAGAGAGCCTGGGCTGGGCCAGTTTCTCCAGAGCCTCTCCCTTCCCCTTACTTTCTTCCACTCTCCTTCTCATCAGCTCTAACTCCATCCCCCTGATAACCCGGCCTTCGGGAAAAACATCCCGGAACATACCTTCTATTCTTTGATTGAGGGCCCGATACCTCTCCTCTCTCAAATGTAAGTTCATAAAAAGACCGAATAGGCTCAGGCCGGCTATACCCCCCACTAAAATAGCCGGAGGAATCAAGCTCTTTTTCATCCGGGCCCGGTCAAGCCGCCGGGTAAACTCCTCCTTCCGGAAGTTGAAATGGAGTTTCCCCCGGCCCAGCCCCTCTAAAGCCAATCCCATTCCCCCGCAGAGAGAGGGAAATAAGGCCTCGTTTAGACCATGTTCAAGCCCTTGAGCCAAATGATAAATAGATACCTCCATGTCCAATTCTCGGGAAAGATGTTCCCTCAGATCAGGAAGCCGACTGCCCCCCCCGCTCAAAATTATCTTTTCCACCTCCTTCCCGGAACGCGCCTGGAAGGAGACAAGGGTGCGCTCTATCTCCTTGAGAAGATGCTCAAAAGCCCGCTTAAGGACATCGCCCGCGCCCTTTTCATCCTCAGTCAACTCGCTTCCTCCCCTCTCTTCTTCCGTTTCCTCACCAGATACTTTTTGCTCTTTAACAAGGGGAGAAATAAAATTTTTACTGCCTTGAGGAATGCCCCGGATAAAGGAAAGTTTACCCTCAGACACTACCGCTACCGTCGTCTTGTCAGTGCCTATATCAACGAGAGCTACCGTTTTCTCGGCCCCGTTTTTTCCCAGGCTGTAAGCATTAAAAATAGCCGAGACATCTAAGCTGATAATTGCCGGCTCTATTCCTGCCTCCGAAAGAATATCCAGATGCTCCCTGATCCTCTTCTTATCAACCGCTATCATCAGGACCTCAGTCCCATTCCCTTTCGCTTCCCCGATGATCTGGAAGTCAATGATGGCCTCCTCTACCGGAAAGGGAAGATAGGGCTCGGCTTCAAATTTTATCGTTTTCTCTATCTTCCTCGCCTCTCGGAAAGGAAAAGTAATATTTCTAACCACTGCTGAAGCTAAAGGAAGGGCCGAAACAATTCTCTCTTCCTTAATCTTTTTCTCCTTAAAAAGTTCCTTAAGCGTCCGGGAGAGGGATTCTTTCTTGTCTTCCCCTTCCTTCTTTTTTATCTCCTGGCAGGAGAAATCTACAAGGCGCAGACCCTGGCGTCCGGAAGCTAACTCCACCACCCTCACTACATCAGCCCCTATATCCAGCCCCAGAGCCTTTTTTTCTAAGATAGCCATAGATGCACCCCTCTACATAAAAGATAAATGACAAATGACAAAATCCAAATGACAAATAAATGACAAATGTCAAATGTCAAAAATTTGGAATTTGGAATTTGGAATTTATTTGGATTTTGTCATTTGGATTTTGGATTTAACAGATTTACAGGTTAGCAGTTTAACAATACTTATTCCACTCTCCAATAAATTATTTCCGGACCCTCAGGTTTTTTCTGAACCACTGCCTTTATCAACCTGGTCGCCTCTCTTACCCGGCCCTGAGCTTCCACCG
>CAZUTJ010000161.1:0-3291 GCA_964622875.1 uncultured bacterium | reverse complement strand
ATTATTAATTATTAATTATTAATTATTAATTATTAATTATTAATTATTAATTATATTGCCCGGTCAAGCCGGGCAATGACGGGGTTGGTTAAGCTTTCACAGGGTAACTTTGAAATTCCTATACAAATAAATTACCTAAAGAAGGGGGGGAGAGAAAGATGGATAGAGAAGCGGTAGTAGCGGGACAGTTTTATCCGGGGTCTGAGGGTCCCCTGAGGGAGCAACTCCAGGGCTTCGTTGATGAAGGGGTAGAGAAAGAAGAAGTCGTGGGAGTGGTTTCCCCTCACGCCGGCTACATCTATTCGGGAAAAGTGGCTGGAGCTGTTTATTCCCGGATAGTACCCGCGGAGACATTTATTCTTCTTGGTCCTAATCATACCGGCAGAGGAAAACCCTTTTCTATTATGACTGACGGCGCCTGGAAGACTCCCCTGGGTTCGGTGAAGATCGATTCCGGTATGGCTAAGGATATCCTGGCGGAGAGCCGGAATTTAGAGGATGATGAAAAGGCGCATAGCTATGAGCACTCTCTGGAAGTGCAACTTCCTTTCCTTCAACACCTGAAGAGAGATTTTCGTTTTGTTCCTATTGTCTTCTCTCCGGCAAATCTGAGTATTTACAGAGAAATTGGGGAAGCCATAGCCCGGGTGATTAAATCTAAAGAAACGAAAACCATCATCATCGCCAGTTCCGATCTGACTCATTATGAACCCCAGAAGAGCGCTGAGGAGAAGGACAAAGAAGCCATTAAAGCCATCTTAGAGTTGAACGAGGGGAAATTGTTAGAGAAGGTGAGGGAGCTAAACATTTCTATGTGTGGCTATGCTCCCGTGGCTACAACTCTAATTGCTTCTAAGGAACTGGAAGCTAAAAAGGCCGAGTTGATTCAATATATGACCTCGGGAGATACCAGCGGCGATTACAGCGCCGTCGTTGGCTATGCCGGGATTATCATTAGATGATAAGAAAAAAGTATAAAAGCAACCACAGAGAGCACAGAGGAAAAAAGAAAAAATACAGGACGCGGATGAACGCAGATTTTTAGGATTAAAAAATTAAAAGAATTTTATCCGCAGATTACACAGATTACACAGATTGAATTTTAAGAATTAAAAAAAAACAAAAGATTAAGTTTTAATTCTTATCTGTGTAAATCCGGTGAAATCTTGTGGTTTATGCTTTATGTTTTGTTTTTCAAAAAAATTATCTGTGTCCATCTGCGAAAATCTGCGTCCAAATTTTTTAAACTTAGCGAAACAGGGAGGAGAAAAAAGTGGAAACTAAGAAGAAGGTGGATGAAGCCTGGAAAGCAAAGATAAAGAAGGAGAAGAGTGAAGAAAAGAGTGCCGATGCCGGCAGCGAAACCAAGGAAGCCCCGAAAGGGGAAGCGGCCCGACCCGGGGAGCCTCTTCCCGAGCCGGACTTTAGCACCTTTATCTCCGGATTGGGAATGCAGGCTTTGCTGTGCCTGGGGGAACTTTCCCACCCCCAGGCGAAGGATAAAGTTAAGCCTGATTACCGGCAAGCGAGATATACTATCGATCTCATAGATATGCTGAAAAAGAAAACAGAGGGGAAGCTGACGCCGGAAGAAGCGAACCTCATAGAAAATCTCCTCTACGATCTGCGTATGAGATATCTTAAGCATATATAACTGAGATAAAACCGGACCCACTGGCTTTTCCTAAAGTTAGGCAGGCCAGCCTGCCCCTAGCGTAGGGGTGGCCTTGGCCGCTCTGTTTGTCCCTATACAGGAAATTATAAACATCCATTGATTAGCTTGATAAATCAAGCAACTACAGTTCGTTTTTTGTAACCGTTCACAGGGTGGCGCGTTCACAGGTGCTTCCCCCTTTCGCAAAGGAGGATTGAGGGGGATTTGAAATACCATCGTGACCCGGGTGCCCGGAATCCCCCCTAATTTCTCTTTACAAGGGGGACACATGAAGGTCGTGAACGGTTACCGTTTTTTGTAGTTGCCCAATTTATGGGGCTTTTTCAAGGGTATGAATAATGCCGGTCAGGGAATTATATGAGAAAGGTGAACTGGCCCGGAGGATCAAGAGAGGTTATGAAATCCTTGAGGAATGTTCCCTCTGCCCTCGCCAATGCCGGGTGAATCGCCGGCAGGGAGAAAAAGGCTTCTGCCAGGCCGGTAGGCTTCCTCTGGTCTCCAGCTTCGGTCCCCATTTTGGAGAAGAAGCTCCTCTGGTCGGCCGCAGCGGTTCGGGAACTATCTTTCTCACTCGTTGCCATCTTGCCTGTCAGTTCTGCCAGAATTATGATATCAGCCAATTAGGACAGGGTGAAGAGCTATCCCTGGAAGAGTTAGCTAATCAGATGCTCTCTCTTCAGCAAAAAGGCTGCCACAACATTAACTTCGTTAGTCCCACTCATTTCGTCCCCCAGATTATAGCCGCTTTATCCCTGGCCCTAAAAGGCGGACTGACCATCCCTCTCGTCTATAACTGCGGCGGGTACGAATCGCTGGAGACCCTCCACCTCCTTGAAGGAATCATTGATATCTATATGCCCGATGCCAAATATAGCGATGCTGATAAGGCTGAGACTTATTCTCAGGCCCCTCGCTATCCCCAGGTGATGAGAGCGGCTTTAAAGGAGATGCACCGGCAGGTGGGAGACCTGATAGTGAACGAGGAAGGGATTGCCCGGCGAGGACTGTTAGTTCGCCACCTCATCCTGCCTTATGGTCTGGCCGGAACCAGGGAGATTATGCGTTTCCTCGCCCGGGAGATTTCTCTTCATACCTATGTCAATATCATGAACCAATATCGCCCTTGCTACCGGGCTCATCATCATCCTCTTCTGGCCCGAAGGATAACGCCCGACGAATACCAAGAGGCGATTGAGCTAGCCCTAAAAGAAGGCCTGAGGCGAGGGTTTTCCGCCAGCATTTCTTGAAGTATAGTAAAGCCGAACGAAGCGAGGCATATCTTGACGAAATAACTTTTAGATGTTATCATAATTACCATACGGAAGAAATTTCCTTTTTCTCCTTCCCTTTCCTTCTTCCCTCTCCCCCAGTGGGAGAGGGTCAGGGTGAGGGAGAGTTACGAAGTTATTTTGCTTGAGGTATAGGATTTTCAATCCCCTGCCGATTACCTAAGTTAAAACTTAGATTACGAGGTATAAATGAATACCCCGTCTGCTCACGCAGCCACCCCTTTAGAAAAGGGGAATAATACCCCGCCCCTTTGGGACACCCCTTTAGAAAAAAGGGAATTTGATTGAGTATCGGTAAGAAAATTCCCCTTTAATAATAAAGGGGTG
>CAZUTJ010000160.1:0-3301 GCA_964622875.1 uncultured bacterium | reverse complement strand
TCCACATTACCACCAGGCCCGTTATTACCAATTTTTTATATTAAAAAACCTAAAAACCAAGTGACTTTGGGACAATGCCAATCATTTATTCAATTATATCAGAGGTTTCAAAGAAAACCTATGGAAAGTTTTTTGAATTCTTTCACGGCATAATTTTATCCGGCTTTTTGATTACAGGGATTTAACTACAACCCCTTGAATTTGAAATTCTCTCTCCAAAATAATAGGCCGATGCTCTGAATTACTGGAAACCGGCTCTAAAGATACATATCCTTTGGATAAACGCAACTTCTTTATTGTCGCCTCACCATCAATCAGGGCCACTACAATTTGGCCATCACGAGCCGCAGCTTGTTGACGCACCAGAATCATCCCTCCGTCAGGTATGTTGGCCAGATCCATGCTATCGCCCTTAGCCACTAAGCTTTGCAGATAAAGTAAAACTTTGAAAACCTTCAAAACTTCCTGAAAATTGCCCCGGCCCCCGCCGTTAGGTGCAACGCATTATCAGGATTTTTAATTCCCTTTTTGTCAAAAAATATAACCCCTTGGCCCTCTTTGTCCTTTCATTCTATAAACTATCTTGTCAAGAGTGTAGACCTAACCCCCTTTGTTTTTCTCTCAGACTTTTGAAGGTCAGGTGGAGCGATTTGTTAGGCCGTTGTCAATTCCAATTTTTGTTTCGTGGCCAAGGGCAATCGTAAAATAGCAAAATAGTCGGCAGGATATAGATAATCCTCTCCGGATTCATCTATGACCCTTATCTGATGATGTGTCTCGGCCCCTGCGTCAGACAAGACTTCGTACACTTTCCTGATCTCCAATGATGCCTCATAGCCACGATTATCGATACACAGCATAAAATGTTTTTTCATCGCTCTCTCCTCCGCAAATATCTTTTAATCTTCAATTCTTTCTTTCCTATACCATGCCCCTCGTACCAATATACTTCTGCCTCAATAAGCGTGCCGTCTCCCAGTTCTACCTGGCAAATTCCTTTTAGTTTTCGCCAATTTGATCGCCCGTAAATCCTGTTCAATCGATTCAAATTGTTTATTCCATGCCCGACGGCGATAGTTTCAACATCCCTAATTTTTCCTTTTATTTTGAAATGCATCCTGTGAATCTCACCTTAAATTATTAAGTCGGCCTGACGTTTGAGCTAAGCCGCCATTTTGCGCAGCAAAATGATTGGCTTCAGCGTATTTAGCAGAATAGGGGACGTCCATTTGTAAATAAATAACTCGTACAATAGATTTTTATGGAGAAGTTGGAGAGAATAATCTCAATACTGACAATAGTTTCTCCATTTCCTCGGGAAGAGGAGCGGTAAATTCTATATATTCCTTTCGAGAAGGATGGAGGAATCCTAAAGTGTGAGCATGTAAGAATTGGCGGTTGAAATTAGGGCTGAGTGAGGGGTGAGGGGTGGGGGGTTTTTTCTTGCCCCCGTAAGTCTTATCCCCGACCACCGGGTGACCAATGTAGGCCAGATGAACCCTGATCTGATGGGTTCGTCCGCTAACCAAAGTTACTTCCAGTAAAGTGGCCTGGGCAAATCTTTCTAAAACCCGGTAATGGGTGGTAGCTGTCTTGCCTCCCTGGTGGCGAACAGCCATTTTTTTTCGTTCCCGGATATGGCGCCCCAGGGGAACCTCAACGGTCCCTTTTTCTAACTCTATCTCTCCTTGAACCAAAGCCAAATATTTCCGGGCCAGCTTATGTTCCTTTAATTCCCGGGCTAAATGGAGGTGAGCCTCGTTAGTCCTGGCTACTACCAATATTCCTGAGGTATCTTTATCCAGGCGGTGGACTATCCCCGGTCTTAAGGGACCGTTTATGGTGGAAAGACAAGGAGAGCAAAAGAGAAGAGCATTGACCAGGGTTCCCGAGTAATGTCCGGCAGCCGGATGCACTACCATCCCCGCGGCCTTGTTAACTACTAAAAGCTCATTGTCCTCATAGAGAACGAGGAGAGGAATATCCTCAGGAATAATCCCTTCCGGCTTAAGGTCGGGGATAAGGACAGCTATTTCCTCGCCGGCAGCTAGCCTATGACTGCATCTTGAAGAGGAGCCGCTTACTAAAACCTCCCCCTCTCTAATCAAATTTTGGATACGGGAACGAGAGAGAGGAAGGTGCTGCCCGGCTAAAAACCGATCCAGCCGCCGGCCATTTTCCTTATCTGGAACTAAAAATTTCCGCTGTTCTTCCATTACCGGAATACCTTAGCAAGCATAGAGGGCATGGAGAAGGAGAAGAAGTGTCAGAGTGTCAAAGCGTCAAAGTGTTTTCTTTTTCAGCATTTTATAACCCAGGATAATTATCCCGGCAGAGATACCCACATCGGCAAAGTTGAAGACCGGCCAATGGTAACCACGGAGGCTAAGGTGCAAAAAATCAATGACATATCCGAATCTCAAGCGGTCAAGGAGATTGCCCAGCGCTCCTCCGGTGACAAGGCCGAGGCTTAGCCTCCCGCCTAGGTCTTTTCCGGGGAATCTTTTCCAAACGAAGAAGAGTAAAATTAGGGTCAGAACTGAAGCGATGATGAAGAAAAAAGGACTGACGCCGCGGAATAAACCGAAGGCTCCTCCGGTATTGTGAACGAGGGTGAGTTGAAATAAATCCTCAATGAGGGGAAGCGATTGTCCGGGAAAGAGCAACCTCTCAATATAGTACTTAGAAAGCTGGTCAATAAGTAAAAGCAGGCCACCTGCTGTCAGGATTACGGCCATGAGGATTTAGTCCTTTTTCTCCCTCTTCTTCCCACACCGGATACATAGTTTGGCATAGGGAACAGCTTGAAGGCGTTTCCAGCCAATAGGCTTTTGGCATTGTTCGCAAAGACCGAATTTTTCTTCCCCGAGGCGCTGTAAGGCCTCGTTTACTTCATAAAGCAACTTCTGCTCGGAGCCGGCCAGTTCGAGGGCGAATTCCCGCTCGAAATTATCTGTCCCCACATCGGCCATATGGAAAGAATAGGCTGAGAGGTCTCCGGAAGCTTCCCGCGGCGACTTATTTAAGCTATTATTTTCTAAATGTTTGATCTGGGAGAGGAGAGCATCTTTCTCCTTTTCCAGAAGTTGCTTAATTTTTTCTCGTTCTTTCTTTTTCATCTGCCTGGCTGGAACCACTTAGGTTCCCTCCTTATTGCCTGCCGTTCAGGAAATTATAAACCACAAGATTTCACGAGATTAACACAGAAAAAGAATCAATGTCTAATTTTTTCAATTTTAAGTTCAGGTCCAGGAATTTCAAAGTTGCTGAAAATCCCCCTCTTTCCCCCTTTATTAAAGGG
>CAZUTJ010000159.1:0-3334 GCA_964622875.1 uncultured bacterium | reverse complement strand
ATAGTTGAGAAGTAAGTTCGAAAATCCCCCCTCCCCCCCTTTAACAAAGGGGGGTATAGGGGGGATTTCCAGGGGAAGGATTGCCCTAGTCGGTGTAGGGCTTATCGGGGGTTCGCTAGGACTGGCTCTTAAAAAGCGGAATCTAGTCAAAGAGGTAGTGGGAATTGGTCACCGACAAGAATCGCTGGACAAAGCTCTTCAGGTAGGAGCGGTGGATCGGGTTACTTTAAAGTTAGAGGAAGGAGTGAAAGATGTTGGCTTAGTGTTTGTGGCTACTCCCGTGGGCCTGATTACGGAGATGGTTAAGAGAATAATGGTCACCCTGCCTCAGGGAGCCGTCATCACCGATGTGGGAAGCGTGAAGGAGGGAATCGTTAGTGAAGTTAAGGGGATTCTCCCGGAGGGAATCTTTTTCCTGGGGGGACACCCTCTGGCCGGCTCAGAGAAAAGAGGAGTAGAAGAAGCCCGAGCCGACCTCTTTGAGAATAGCGTTTGCGTCCTTACCCCGGGAGAGGAAACCTCATCCGAGGCTTCGGAGATGGTTAAATCGTTGTGGGAAAGCGTAGGGGCAAAGGTCTTGGTGATGAAACCGGAGGAGCACGATTTTCTCCTGGCTGCTACCAGCCATCTGCCCCATTTGCTAGCCGCCACCTTAGTCAATTTAGTAAGCGGTCTGAAGGAAGGGGACACCCGCATCACCTCCTTAACGGCCAGCGGATTCAAAGATACCACCCGGATTGCGGCTTCTTCCCCCGAATTGTGGCGGGATATTTGTCTGAGCAACCGGAACAACCTGATGACAATGATAGATAGATTCACCGGGTTACTGGAAGAGATCAAAGAACATATCTCTAACGAAGACAGCATCCTCCTCAGGGAAGATTTTGCCAAAGCCAAATCCTTCCGGGATGAGTTTTGAGAAAAGACAAATCCCCTTAATTTTTAGCTGGCGCTCTATGATATTAGTTTTTTATCATTTGGCAGTGCAACCCTTTATGGGCGTAGACGACGGGGACAAGCCCCTACACTACCTCAACTGCACACCTAACAGAAATTTGAGTTACAGCTAGTAGCCGGTGCTCTAATATACCTTAGTGGCTGAATAGTTACAACTGCAATACCTTATTAATCCCTTTTTCCTCTTTGAGGGGCCCGATGAGAGCTAAGTTCAGGTTGTCATTGCGGAAGAGTCGGTTGGCTATCCTCTGCAAGTCATCGGCAGTTACTTTTCCCACCTTTTCCAGCACTTCTTCCAGAGAAGGAACCTTTCCCAGGCAAAGCTTACTTTCTCCTAACCAGTGCATATAGTTGGAGGTATCTTCCAGGGCGAGAAGAAGCTGGCCGCTGACGAAATCCTTGGCCCGGTGAAGCTCCTTCCGGGAGACCGCTCGGGACTTAACCTTGTTTAATTCCTTCAGGATTACCTGAATCGTCTTAATCGCTTTCCGATTATCCACTCCGGCCGAGATGACGAAGGCTCCCGTGTCGTGAAAGAGAGAAAGGCCTGAATAAATTTCATAGGCCAGTCCCCTTTTCTCCCGCACCTCGTTGAAGAGGCGAGAACTCATATTCCCCCCCAGAATAATATTGAGTACTCCTAAGGCATACCGATCGGGATGATGTCGGGACAAAGCCCTTCCACCCAGGCAAAGATGGGTCTGCTCGGTATCTTTACCCTTCAATTTTATTTCCGGACGGGATTGCTTTTCTTTCACCCGGGAGAAACGGTTGCGGCGACCACGGGGAAGGGCCCTAAAGATTCTCTCCACTTCTCTGACTGTCTTTTCATGTTCGAGGTTACCGGCTATAGCTATCACTAAGTTGCTGGGGTTGTAAAGACGTTTCTTGTAGGTGAGAATTTCTTCCCGGGTTAAAGACTCAATAACCTCCACTCTTCCTGCAATCATCGCCCCCAGGGGCTGGTCGGGCCAGAGGAGTTCGCTGAAAAGGGCATGGACAAAGGAGGCTGGAAGGTCTGAATACATTTTGATCTCTTCCTTAATCACCATCCTTTCCTTCTCTATATCCTCCTCCTTAAGGAGAGGATTTAATACCATGTCGGAGAGAACATCCAGAGTTAGGGAGAAATGCTTGCTAACCACCTTAGCCAGATAACAAGTAGCCTCCTCGGCCGTAAAACCGTTAAGACTCCCCCCTACTCCTTCAATGGCCTCTTTGATCTGGCGATAGCTGCGTCGGGTAGTTCCCTTGAAGAGAAGGTGCTCTAAGAAGTGAGAAACCCCATTATTCTTCTTAGTTTCAAAGCGTCCTCCTGCTCTCAACCACAGTCCTACCGTAACCGAGGACCTGGTCGGCATGCGGCCGGTAACCACCGTTAATCCGTTGCCCAGAACCGTCTCCTGATAAACATTGGACATTATCATTCTCCTTTAAATTGAATAATTCCTCCCAACATGTTGTAAGCTTCCCTGAACCCAAGCTCCTTCATCATACTTAAAGATGATGCGCTACGGCGTCCTGATCGGCAATAAATGAGGTATATTTTATTTCTATCCAATTCGTTAAGGGCATTAGGAAAAGCTTCAGCATAGTAATCTAAGTTGATAGCATTTTCCAGATGCTCGTTGGTAAATTCTTGCAGAGTTCGCACATCAAGAAGGACAAAATTGGGATTATCTTTATTGTTTTGGATCAAAGTATAGGCTTCCCTTGCGGTGATATCCTCAATTATCTGGGTTTGCGTTTCCAGTTTCATAGTATTATCCTCGCAATGAATGCATCCGCTTATCAATACAAATGACCCTATTAGCATTCCCAGCAATGTCAGCATCCCGGATTTTTTTAGGTTCATATTTTTGCCATTAACTCTTTTGTCTTGCCCTCAATCAAGGCCCTTATTTTGCGGAATTCATCCCTCGGCAGTTCTTTCGGATCCGGAATTCCCCAATCTTCGCGGTATTTCGCCAATACAAAAGGACAAACATCACCGCAGCCCATAGTAATCACATACTCATACTGCTTTTCGGGTATGTCGGTTAATGACTTTGACAAATGTCCGGTCAGGTCATAGCCAATTTCTTTCATTGATTCAACGGCTTTGGGGTTTATTTTCCCGGAAGGCTTGGAACCGGCGCTAAACGGCTCGATTTTATCCTTTCCGTAAAGGTGCGCAAATGCTTCGGCAATTTGACTTCGGCAAGAATTCTCAATACAAACAAACAATACTTTTTTCACTAACAAGTTCCCTTAGTATCTTATCCATAAAGTTCTTGCTCTTTTGGCAAGAAAATATGGTGAGATAGAGAATAAATGGCCAATAAATGACAAATGACAAAATCCCCTAGTGTCCCCACTTTATTGAAAAATTTAGCTT
>CAZUTJ010000158.1:0-3342 GCA_964622875.1 uncultured bacterium | reverse complement strand
AGACAAACGAAATGACAGCATTATCTAAACTGATGAAAAGGTTCAACCTTTTCTACTACAGTCACTAAGGTAAAATAGAACCGTCCCCATTTTACATTTTATTAATAGTTACAGTCTGGATTCCCGCTTTCGCGGGAATGACAAACAAAATGTGTCGGAACTAATGTCGCAGAGCACTATAAGTCTTTTAACATTATCGGTAGCCATCAGGGATACAGGCCTCTAACGGCCACGGCTTCGGCTACCTGGGATACAGCCAGAAGATAGGCCGCCTTCCTCATACTTATCTTTTCTTTCTGAGACAGCCGATAAACCCGGTCAAAGGCCCGGGTCATAATATCTCTTAATCTCAGATTAACCTCTCTCTCGGTCCAGAAATAGGATTGCAATCCTTGCACCCATTCAAAGTAGCTTACTGTTACTCCCCCGGCGTTGGCCAGGATGTCGGGAATAACAAATATGCCCTTATCTTCAAGTATTTTGTCTGCTTCCGGAGTGGTCGGGCCGTTAGCCGCTTCGGCTATTATCCTGGCCTTCACTTGAGCGGCGTTCTTCCCGGTTATCTGGTTCTCCAGGGCCGCCGGAATAAGGATGTCGCATTTCATACTTAACAATTCTTGATTGGTAATACTAGCGGCGCCTTCAAAGCCTACTACCGTGCCCGTCTTCCGGGTGTGCCGGTAAAGCTCGTGGGGATCAATTCCTTCGGCTCTATAAAGGCCGCTGTTTACATCGCTGAGGGCAATAATCCTGGCCCCCTGGTCATGCAGTAGCCTGGCTACGGCCGAACCCACCTTGCCGAATCCTTGAATAGCTATCCTCTGGTGGTGGATATCGAGTCCCAGATACTTGAGAGCGCTCATAATGGCAAACATACATCCGCGGCCGGTAGCCTTGTTCTGCCCCAATGATCCACCAATACTAATGGGTTTCCCGGTAACCACTTCCGGGACCGAGTATCTCCGGTCCACGCTATAGGTATCCATTAGCCAGGCCATAATCTGGGGATTGGTATTTACATCGGGGGCGGGGATATCTTTATCCGGTCCGATGATGATCAGTATCTCGGAAGTGTAGCGGCGAGTCAAACGTTCCACTTCTCCCGGGGAGAGTTCCCCGGGGTTACAGGTCACCCCTCCCTTGGCTCCTCCGTAAGGGATGCCGACCACAGCACATTTCCAGGTCATCCACATAGCTAAGGCCTTTACCTCATCCAGAGTAACATCAGGATGATAGCGAATCCCTCCTTTGGCCGGTCCCCGGGCCAGGTTGTGCTGTACCCGGTATCCGGTAAAAACTTTTATTTTCCCATCGTCCATGCGCACCGGAATAGACACCTCCAGCGACCGACGAGCTTCCCTCAAGATTAGATGTATCCCGGGGTCAAGCTTCATCCAGCGGGCTATCTCATCCAGCTGCTCCCGGGCCATCTGCCAGGGATTGAAACCATCTTTTTTTTTTCTTCATTATTTCCATCCTCCTTCAGTGCTTTGTTAAAAATGCCACTAAGACACCAGGGCACAAAGAAGTGAGTATAATAGTTGCAAGACATTACGGAGAAAGAATGCTTTGTGCTTCTGTTTAAGGCATTTATTTTTCATAAGGTATTATGTTTGTTAGAGTTATTTTTGTGTCTTCGTGCCTTTGTGGCAAGAATTTAACAAAGTAGAGCTCCTTAATAGATAGCGCTCTTGCCCACCTCATCGGTGCTTATGCGGAGGGCGTCCTCTACCGGCACTACAAATATTTTGCCGGCCCCGATCGTTCCGGTTCGGGCTAACCTCTTGATGGTAGCCATGACCTCCTCCACAATCTCCTCATCAACTATTATCTCCAGCTTTATCTTGCTTAAGAACCGGATGGATTTATTCTTCTTCTCTCCCTGAAGATGTCCCCGCTGCCGACCAAACCCCCTGACCTCCGTCACGCTCATCCCTTCCACTCCCACCTCAATAAGGGCATCTTTAATCTCGTCCAATTTAAAAGGCTGGATGAAACATTCTATCTTTTTTAACATCTTATCCTCCCGTTAACATCTTATCCATAAAGTTCTTGCTTTTTTGGCAAGAAAATATGGCGATAGAAAATAAATGACAAATGTCAAATGTCAAAATTCTGGAATTTGGATTTTGGATTTACCGGATTTATCCGGTATTTAATGGCATTCTGCTCCTAAGGGCCCGGCTAATTCCTTGAGGAAGAATAATCGGCCGGGCCGGGTGGGCATAAAACTTGAAGGAATCCAGATGCTGGGGCCATGTCTTAAGGTCACCCAGAGGGACATTCCCTGCCACATCATACCCCTTCCCAGGGTTCCGTCGCAACCACCAATTATGTAGTCAGCCTGAAGAAAGAGACCGGGACCAATGGTGTTGGCAAAGGCCGGAACCAGGGTGGTCCGGCTCTTGAAACTGGTGATGGCATTCTGCTCAATGGTTAGGGGATGAAGCTTAGCCCCCAGCCGATGGGTTTGCTTCTTCCACTCTTCTTCCGTCTCGAATTCGGCGGCAAAATGGGGTTCCCAGAAGGCTATGTGAAAGACCCGGCCGATACCAAAGACAACTATTAGCCTGGCTCTCTCCTCTCTGAGCCTGGCTATCTTCTCGGCATAAGCGGGCAGAACCTCCTTGCCGGCAAAGTGACGCTGTTCCACCGGCACCGTTAATTTGCCCAGGGGACCATAAAAGGCTTCTTCCATAGCCTTCTGGAAGGCGCCCGGGTTATCCGGAGGCAGGGTGTTTCCTTCCCGGTCACTCCATTCGTCCATATTGAAGCCATAGACATGGCGGCAATCCAGATCCCATTCCTTGAGGAAATAAACCGCCCATTTATACATACCCATGGGACCCACGGGAAGGATGAAGGCTATCTTCCGGCCATCCTCTTTGGCCTCCCTTATTCTTAGGGCTATCTCGTGGCCCATTACGGTATCAAACTCCTCCAGATTATTACAGCTAACCGGCCGGAAGCCGCAATGCCACCACTCCTGACGTTCGGCGACTGCCTGGGGTGGGTTATCACAACACTTATCCAGCTTGGCTAAATTCCAACCCGCAGGATAGAACTCCTCTAACAGCGATCCTTTTATAGTACTTATCAGATTCATACTATTCCTCCTGGCATAATCTTCAATGTCATTCTCCGGCTTGATCTCCCGATCGAGTCGAAGGACATAAATTAGGCCGCCTGCGGCGGCTGACTTTTTCTGTAAATTTGCCCATGATACCCAACCCATGAGTTTAATTTATTAGCAAGTATTCACTAAAGCACATCATTGCGAGAAGCGATAGCAACCTGACAATCTCACTCTTATTTTTGTCATGCTGAATTTATTTCATTTGT
>CAZUTJ010000157.1:0-3346 GCA_964622875.1 uncultured bacterium | reverse complement strand
TTCGGAATGACATGGGGTTTACTGAACCCTTGCATTTATTAAGCCTCTACAACCTTGAAATTCCCATACACTAAGATTTAAGGTAATCTGTGTAATCAAGCCCAGGAATTAAAATTCCTGGGCTTCAGTTTAACAGTTTAACCGCTTTCAATATCTCTTTCTCTCTAACCTCCATCTCTTTCCTGTCTTTATCGGTTTGATCATCATATCCTAAAAGATGAAGGGTCCCGTGGATGGTCAGAAGACTCAACTCTTCCTCAAGGCTATGCTTGAATTCCCCTGCCTGCTCCCTGGCTCTCTCCACCGAGATAACCACATCCCCCAGGAGATGAGAGTGAAGACCGGAGAGTTCTCCCTCCTGCATAGAGAAGGCCAAAACATCGGTGGCTTCTTCAACTCCCCGGTATTGTCGATTGAGATTTTTTATATAATTATCGGTGACTAAAATGATACTCACTTCGGCGGGAGCCAAGCGACCAAGGTTGCCCCTATATCTAACCCCGGCCTCCCTTCTCAATGTTTCTTCCCCGGCCCGTCTGATTATTTTTTGATCTACCTTCATCCCTCTTTGTTTGTTTTGTATTCTCACCACCAGCTCTTCTCCTGTCCCGGGGTTCCACCTCCGGATATTCCACACGAGTGTGAAACATACTGATGAGCACCCTGGTCAAGGTCTCTGAAATCTGATGAAGGTCGCGGAGCGCTAAATTAGATTCATCTAACTGATAATCAGTAAATTTATTATTGATGATTTTTTTTACTAAATTCTTAATTCTACCGGGAGTGGGGTCGGATAAAGTCCGGGAGGCGGCCTCTACGGAATCGGCCAGCATCACGATGGCTGCTTCCCGCGTCTGAGGTTTGGGCCCCGGATAACAAAAAGTATCTTTGTTTATCGTCCGGCGCTCGTTCTCCTCCAGCGCCTGTTGATAGAAGAAAGAGGCTAAAGTAGTCCCATGGTGCTGACGCACAATATCGATAATGACTTCGGGTAATTTATTCTTGCGGGCTAATTCTACCCCCTCCTTGACATGGGAGATAAGAATAAGGCTGGACATAGTGGGATTTAATTTCCGGTGTCTATCCCCGGCCAGCATGCGGTTCTCGCTAAAATAGGAAGCCTTGTTTATTTTACCAATATCATGATAATAGGAGCCTACCTTGACTAAAAGCGTATTGGCTCCGATAGCCTGGGCCGCCGACTCCGCCAGGTTGGCTACTAACAAACTGCTCTGGTAAGTTCCCGGGGCCTCGTTCTTCATCTTTTCCAACAGAGGTTGATTCACATCCAGCAGCTCTAACAACTTAATATCCGTAGTAATCTTAAAAAGAGGCTCCAGGATAGGCAACATCCCCAAGGACACCACGGCGGAGATAATCCCATTCCCGGCCCCGAAAAGAAGCCCCCGGATAATTTGCTCCTGGGTCAAGGGCTCTAAGAGATGAAAACCCAGGATGGCCGCTACATTGACCAGACTCACCAGGAGCCCGGCTTTGATGAGGTCGGACCTTCTCTGGGCCCTGGCTACACCGAAAATCGCTACCATCCCTCCCGCCAGGGCCACTACTGTATAATCTAATCTATATCCAGTTAAAACCCCTACAAATATACTTAAAACCACGACTACTACCACCGCCAGGCGGGGTTCCACTAAAACAGTAATGAGCATGGAAGTAATAGCCACCGGGATAAGGTAAGCAGATAATCCGTACTCAATGGTAAGCCGGGCCACAAATAGCACTCCCATTACTATTAGCCCCAGAAGAAGAAGAATACGCTGCTCCGTCAGGACAGCGGCCTGATATTTGTAAAGATAAATACCCACAATGAAGAAGAAAATTAAGATGAGAAGAGAGAGGCCGCCTAAAGTGGACAACGTCCCTCCCTCCCCCTCTATTCCAGGCATCATTATCCTGACTAAAAAAATATAAAATATAGATATAGACAGCCATTTGGGTATCCGTCCCCTCCAGGGAGAACTGGACCGGGGGGTAAGCTTCTCTTTCCAGCGCCCCCAGAAACCTCTTGTCTTAATGGTTGCTCTGGTCATAAGCCTTGATTATCTCCTGGACAAGTTCATGTCTAACGACATCTTTCCCGGTGAGATAGACAAACTTTATTCCTTTAATAGCCTTTAAGATCGATTGAACTTGCACGAGGCCGGAAAGTTTATCTGAAGGCAGATCCACCTGGGTAATATCCCCGGTGATCACCGTTTTAGAATCAAAACCAAGACGGGTGAGGAACATTTTCATCTGTTCCGAGGTGCTGTTCTGGGCTTCATCTAAAATAATAAAAGCATCATTAAGGGTTCTCCCCCTCATGAAGGCTAAAGGGGCTACCTCAATGATCCCCCGCTCCAGAAACCTTTTTATTTCCTCTACCTCCATCATATCGTAGAGGGCATCATAAAGAGGCCTTAAATAAGGGGTGATTTTGGCATATAAATCTCCGGGAAGATAACCTAATTTCTCGCCGGCTTCCACCGCCGGGCGGGTGAGAATTATACGACGAACTTCTTTCCTCAAAAGACTCTCTACGGCCAGGGCCATAGCTAAGTAGGTCTTGCCGGTTCCCGCCGGCCCGATAGCCAAGACAATATCATGATTTTTAATAGCCTCAACATAATGCTTCTGTCCCTGGGTTCGGGGCCGCACATATTGCCGTTTGGAAGATACCTCTATTCTCTCCAGGAGAAGATCGGCGGTATCTACAGAAGAGGAAGAGTTTTTGGCTATTTTAAGAGCGAATTGAACCTCCCGGGAAAGAAGTTCCTCCCCTCTCCTGATCAACTTGAGAAATCCCCGAAGGAGTCTCCCAGCCCTCTCTACTCCCTCCCGATCACCCCTGACGGTTATCTCATTGCCCCGGGCCAGGAAGCTGACCTGAAGGCTCTCCTCTATCGCCCTTAGGTGCTCATCGCGCTTCCCGCAAAGGGAGAGAGCTTCTTTCTCGTTCCTTAATTCAATCTTTGTGTTGGGCAGGATAACCCTCGCTTCGCTCGGGAGTGGAGAAACTACATTACTAAATTGTTAAACTGTTATATTGAAAAACAATTTAAGTAACTACTCAGGTTGCCGGGTTCACGGTTCAAAGGTTCACGGTTGTTTGTCTAAATGTTCAATCTTTATCGGTTTAACCTTGAACCTGAATAGTTACTTTCTATCTTTATTTCCTTACCGAGGTAGTGTAGCCCTTTATGGGCGTAAAAAATGGCGAGAAATGCCTCACTTCGTTCGGCCGATTACACAGATTCCAAAAACCTGATTACCCAGATTTTCCTTTGAAGTAATCTGGGTAATCTGCCTGTTAATCTGTGTAATCAAGTATAGAAAAGTGTTTTAT
>CAZUTJ010000156.1:0-3366 GCA_964622875.1 uncultured bacterium | reverse complement strand
CACAAATCAGTTAGGAGTCAAGAAAAGTCAGCCGCCGCAGGCGGCCTAATTTAATGGCTTTATACAGATATCAGGAATGAAATGTTTATCAGGCAAGATAAAAATAAATCTTTGAACCTATCTGCGATATTGCCTCTTGTTTCCCGGCCGGCCCGTTATGTTGGTAACGAGTGGAACAGCGTTCATAAAGACCACCGAAAGATGAAGGTGCGGGTAGCTTTAGCTTTTCCCGATGTTTATGAAGTGGGAATGTCTCATTTAGGTTTAATCATCCTTTATCATCTCTTAAATGCCCAGGAAGAAATAGTGGCTGAGCGAGTTTATGCTCCCTGGGTAGACATGGAGGATGTGATGCGGAAGCAGGGAATTCCCCTGTTTTCCCTGGAGTCGCATTTGCCTCTCCAGAAGTTTGATATCATTGGCTTTACCTTGCCCTATGAGCTTTGCTATACTAACATCCTCAATATGCTGGACCTGGCTGGCTTACCGCTTAAGGCAGAAGAGAGAGGAGAAGCTTTTCCTTTGGTCATAGCGGGAGGGGTTGGAGCTTTTAGCGCTGAGCCATTAGCCGACTTTATAGACGCTTTCGTTCTCGGGGATGGAGAAGAAGTAATGGTGGAAATTGTTGAGGCCTGCAAGGCCGGAAAGGCGGCTGGGAGAAAAAAGAAAGAATTGCTCCAACGATTGGCCCGGATAAAGGGCATTTATGTGCCTTCCTTGTATCGGGTTAGCTATAAGGGAGACGGAACGATTAAGTGCATTGAACCCGAACCTGAGGCCGGGGATATTCCTTCCCGAATCAGGAAGAGGATAATCTCCGATCTTGATCAAGCCTTCTACCCTTTAAATCCGCTAGTCCCTTATCTGGATATTGTCCACGACCGGATTACGCTGGAGATTATGAGGGGATGCAGTCGGGGCTGTCGCTTTTGCCAAGCGGGAATTCTTTATCGTCCAGTCCGGGAAAGAACTCCTGAGACTCTTCTGAGAATAGCGGAAGAGTCAATTAAAAACACGGGCCATGATGAGATATCTCTCTCCTCTTTGAGTAGCGGCGATTATAGCCATCTAAAAGAGTTAATGGCACAATTAAGAAAGAAATTTGATCCCCGGAAAATTTCCCTCTCCCTGCCTTCCCTTCATGTGGATAAATTTTCTTTAGAATGGGCAAAAAAAATAGCCCGGGGAAGAAAGCCCGGGTTCACTTTTGCCCCTGAGGTGGGAAGCGAGCGTCTTCGGAAAGCGGTTAATAAGGATGTTCGGGAAGAAGACCTGTTGGTTACTATCGGCCATTTAGCTCAGGCCGGATGGAGGCGAGTTAAGCTCTACTTTATGATTGGCCTTCCTGGAGAGGAGCGGGAGGATTTGGAGGGAATTATTGACTTAGTGAATAGAGCCGGCCGGGAAAAAGTGCATTTGAATTTAAGTCTTTCTTCTTTTGTTCCCAAGGCTCACACCCCCTTTCAATGGGAGGGGATGGAGGAGCGGGGGTCACTGGAAGAGAAACAAAGATTTTTAGGGGTTCGCTTGAAGAAGAAAAGGGTAAAGTTCAAGTGGCATAGTGTAGAGACGAGCTTCCTGGAAGCTGTCTTTGCCCGGGGGGATAGGAAGCTGGGCCAGGTTATCCTTAAGGCCTGGAAAAAGGGATGTCGGTTTGATAGCTGGAAAGAAAATTTCCGCTTCGATTTCTGGATGGATGCTTTTCAAGAATCGGGGATAGACCCTTATTTTTATGCCCATCGGGAACGGGGCGATGAAGAGATTTTTCCCTGGGAGCATTTAGATAGTGGGGTAGGGAGGAGGTTTTTGATGTCGGAGAGAGAGAAGTCCAGAAATAGTAAGCCAACCTCCGATTGCCGCACTCATTGTAACTACTGTGGAATATGTTAATTTGACTAAATTGCCGGTTTTCTTTGTCTTTACCGCTAACTTATGGTATATTTAACGCAACTACTTAGGTTATCAAGTTCACGGTTCACGGTTGATAAGCGCATAAAAGCAAGAGGTTCAAAAAATTGTTGATTGTTAAAGGTATTTACTGTGAACTGTGAACCGACAACCGTGAACGGTTACAAAGCATGTTTATAGGAAGGAAGATCGTATAGATGATGAGCTTGCCTCCCAAAGGATTAATTATCGCTCTGGTTACCCCCTTAAACGAAGAAGGCGATCTGGATGTTGAGAGTTTGGAAAATGTCATCCATTTTACCTTGAACCATGTTGGTGGCTTTCTTTTCGGAGTTAACTTTACCGGGGAAGGACTTTTTTTTCCCAATGAGAAGAAGCTTGAGCTTATAAAAACAGCCCTAAGAATAGTTAAAGGAAGGGTGCCTCTCTTCTTAGGGATTACCGGAAATGGCCCGGAGAAAACAACAGAAAATATTATCGCTTTAGAAAAAATAAGGAACGATTTAAGCTATCCCGGAAAAATTTTCCTCTTTGATTGCCCCCTTTGGTATCACAGCAATCGGGGGCTCCCTCGTCATTATCAGGAATTAGGGCAATTAACAGAGCTTCCCTTTATTCTCCACAACCATCCTTATTTGATTAGTCAGCTTAAGGGGCATCTCCGGAGAAGAAATATTAGAACAAATGTATTGAAGAAACTATCTGAAAATGAACAAATAGTGGGATTGAAGCACAGCGGAGAAGCGAAGAGAAGCCTTAATTATCTTAGGGCCGTTCGACAAAGAGATAATTTCCTGCTTTATGATGGAAATGAACTTAATTTCCTTAATAATCCCGGCCCCAATGGAATTATTTCTGCGGGAGCAAATATATTGCCCGAAGACTGGAAAGAGATAGCTGATTCTTCTTTGTATCCCCACGATTCCCGGAAGGAGGACCCTGATTACTGCCGCCATTTGTGGGAGAGGGGAGAGAAATTAAGGCTTTTTCACTGCAGCTATTGTTCTAACCCAGCCGCCATAATTAAGACGGCCTTAAAATATATGGGGATCATTAAAAGCTGTCGAGTGGCGGAGAGGACAGCTTCTATTACCGAGGAAGAGGAAAAAAGAATTCATTCTCTCCTCACCAAGTATGGTCTTGTTAAAAAGGTGTCAAAGAGTTTGTTGTAAACATTCGGTAAACCCATCATCATAACCCTCTCCCCTGGTGGGAGAGGGCAGGGGTGAGGGGGGTAGTTTTTTCAGTTTCACCCCCACCTTAATCCTCCCCCATCAAGAGGGAGGAAATAGAGAGAACGAATGAGTTTACCGAATACCTACTTTTTGTTTTTACTCTAATGTTCTGACACTTTCCCGACCGAAGGGAGTAACTTGAAAGTATAGGAATTTCAAAGTTGTAGAGGCTTAATAAATGTAAGAATTCAGTAAACCCCATGTCATTCCGAAAACCCCATGT
>CAZUTJ010000155.1:0-3388 GCA_964622875.1 uncultured bacterium | reverse complement strand
TTTCATCAGTGCCTTTAGGCCGTCTCTCAGACAGAATAGGCAGAAGAAAAACTACACTTTTAGGATTTTTTACCTATGGAGTAGTTTATTTAGGGTTTGCCTTCTCTAATACCCAGAGCCTTATCTGGATTTTTATGGCCCTTTACGGCATCTACTACGGATTAAGCGAAGGGGTCTTGCGGGCTTATGTTGCGGATCTTGTAGGCAATAAGTCATCTTTAGCCAGTGCCTATGGAATTTACCATGCCGTGGTCGGCCTGTGTATGTTCCCAGCGAGCTTAATTATGGGGATTTTATGGCAGCAGTTTAGCCCGGCGACGGCTTTTGTTTTTGGAGCCTCCCTGGCTTTAACCTCAGCCGTGGCTTTAGCCTTACTTGTAAAAGAGCAAGGGTCAAATCTTGACATTTGACAAAAGAGGGACAATATTTCTTCTGTTGAGGAATCGGGATATAACCTCTACTCCGAGATAAATATCCGCGCATCTGCCTCCAATTTGTTACCTCCATTTTAATCTATTTTTTCACCTAACATCTCAATATCTGCCAAATCCTTATAACGAGAGATAGCTTTTTTGTTGGCAATGAATTCTTGTCTCCCGATGTAATGGACCGGGACATCACCATAAGTGCTACCCACTCGATTAGAAGCAACCTGCTCCCAGGTAAGACCGGTGATGGAAGTAACAATATCAACACGAACAGGGGAAACGCCAAGCTGTACTACCTTTTCAGGCGAAGAAAAATCACTGATGGATAAGTCTAAGGCAGCAAAGCCAAAATCTTTTAGGGCCTCAAGGACTTTCCGGGCATTTTTTTGCTCTGGCCTTACTAAAAGATCTATATCTCCAGTATAGCGGGGCGCTCCATGAAAAGCTAAGGCGTAACCTCCAATAATCACATATTCAACCTTATGGGCGTTGAATAATTCTAGCAATTCTTTGAAGTCTGGCTGTACTTCCATGATATTGCCTCCTGAGAATTTCAACCGCCTCGATACGTCTTTGGGGAGATTTTGTTGACCAATACAACAAGTCTGCTTCTCTATGGAAGCTATCATTCCAATTTCCTTTTTTTATAACCTTCTTTATCATGAGACACCCCTATATTTACTTTTATTCTAACGACCAAGCTCAAATTATAAGGATTTAACAAGTGCCTTTTCTTTTTACAGCAAAATACGGCGAATTGTGCACACCCCTTAATTATTTATTAATTAGGTGTCTATTATAGCGTTTCAAAAGTTTTGTGTCATTTGGTAGTGTAGCCCTTTATGGGCGTGGACGACGGGGACAAGCCCCTACGCTACCCCAGCGGAGTGTATCATTATATAAAGGACACGATACCAGTCCCTATTCTATCATAAACCATACCATATTCTCCCCACCTCTGTCAATAAAAACGGCAAGCTGAATTCATTCCCCAGCCTGCCTATTACTTTTACCCTTCCCCTTGCACTTGCACCCCGTAGGTGCAAGTTTTTTGCCCATACCATCAGGTTAGCCCGTCTTGCGACAAAAGCCTAAGAAAGAGCAATACCGGCAGGTCCCCTCATCCCTATCATCACGCTGGAAGGGAATCTCCGGGTTAAGAATTTCTTGAATAAGATTTCTTAAAGTAAGCGGGAAAATATCTTTTAGAATCTTCTTCCTGTCTGTTTCCCCCCGGAAAAGAATTTCCTCTCTGGCTGTGCGTAGAGAGACTACCCGGGAATTTATTTTCTCCGCCAGCAGGGAATGGGCCACCTGATACAGGAAAGCGTAAAAAGGGAGCTGGAGGGAGCTTACCTTTTCCCTGATCTCCTCCCGGGAGGAGAAGACCTCTTCCAGAGCCTTAAAGGAATGTCGGCTCAAATCTCGGCCGGACTTATAATCCACTATCATATATTCCCCTTCGCCTTCATGGCAGTCAATGCGATCCGCCCGGCCAACTAACCGCACCCCGATTCCATCATTTAGTTTTAGAGAGCAGGATAAAGATTCTTCCACAGAAATCAAGCCCAGGCGATTAACAAACCGCCGCTTCTCCCCTAAGATATATTTTCTCAGATGACTGAAGACCATCTCCTTTAAGAGATAAGACTCACCCCGTAACTCCCCCAAAGTCTCGGCGAAAACATCATCCAGAACCTGAGGCAGGCTTTTCTCCAGACCGGCATATTCTTCTTCTCCTACAACTCCCTTCCCCACTAAAGGCCGGTAAAGTTGCTCCAGAATCCGGTGAAGAAGAAGGCCGACTTTCACCGGGTCCCCTGGGCCCGATAGGCTCTCTTTTTCTTCCAGCCTCAATACCCGGGCAAAATAGAATTGGAGGGGACAAAGAAGATAGGAATTTAAGGCACTGGGCGAAAAGCTCATTTCCCGCAGGACATCAAGAATCTTCGGGCTCTTAAAAACCTCAAACCTGGGAGAGGGGCGCAGAGATACATTTAACTCTACCGGTTCAACCGGCAAAATCCCTGTTTGACCGGCCTTCTTTTCCCTTTCCCAGATCAGTTTTTCTACAAAGCGGCTGCGGAAATCCTTTTCAGTCTGACGATAAAAGATATGGGCTCGCCGGGCGGAAGAAATAAGATGGTGGAAATGATAGCCGTAAATTTCTTCCTTCTGGTAAGAAAGAGGAAGCCCCAGCGCCGCCCGCACGGGCAAAGGTAATAAAGAATCAAAAGATTCCACAGAGGGCAAAACCTCTTCATTGGCGTCAAGGAGGAAAACACAGTCAAAATTCAAGCTGCGAGTTTCCAGCAGCCCTAAAATCTGTAGTCCCTTAAGAGGGATACCCTGAAAAGGAATATATTCTTCTCCGGCCACCTGACGGAAAAGGTCAAAAAGATCCTGGGGTTCTTTAAACTCCTCATCCTTGAGCAAAGAATTCTTGATTTTATCCAGGAGAAGAAAAAAGCTCTGGAAAAATTCCCCGGAGAAGGGATAATGGGCCGCCGGGCTATGACGGAGAAGAAAAGTTAGGATTTCCTGAAAACGCTCTCCCAATTGAGATAGGGTTTTAATTCCGGTCATCTTTCTTATGAAGGTCTCGTGGATAGCTGCTAAGGTCTCCCTGAAGCTCTGAAGAGGAATTTCCCTTCCGGCCATCCGGGCGGCCCGGTCAAAAATTTCCGGCCTCTCTTCAATTTCGCCTAAGGTGATGAAGGTTTTGCTCTGAGAGAGAAGCACCTCCTCCACCGCATGAATAAGAATCCGGGTATGGATAGGCTCAAGCGTCCGGCGGATATTCTTGATATAGGGATGCATCAACAAGGCCAGATAATCCGGTCCATAGTAAGCCTCCCCTATTTTCTTTTCCTGAAGGTTGATGAAAATGTTTAAAAGAGCATAAACCGGAGTTCTCACCGCCGGGTAACCCATAGTAATATTATAGTCCGCCGGGAGGG
>CAZUTJ010000154.1:0-3401 GCA_964622875.1 uncultured bacterium | reverse complement strand
TTCAAGATATGCCTCGCTACGCTCGGTAATCTGATTACACAGATTAATACAGAAGTAACCACTTAAGGTAGATAGACTGAAGACTGTTAGGAGAAATGTCAGACAGCTCCGAAGCAGTTTAGCATCAAGGTCCGGAGTTTCTGCCGTAAAGTAGAATAGGAATAATATCGTCTTCCCAACTCGTAGTTATGGTCGGTCATCTCCCGGGTCCGGTCGGGGTTTTTCAGAATCTCCCGGGTAAGGCATATGGCCTCATCAGTAACATAATCCTCCAGCTCAATAACCTTGAATCCTTTGGGTTTAATATCAGTGGCAAATATGGAATAGTTATTAACGACTACGGGTCGGTGAAAGTAGATAGCTTCCAGGAAGGCGTTGCCGAAACCTTCCCGGGTAGAGGGATAAGTCACCAGGTCGGCATGAGGGTAAACATCCCAGAGGGTATATATTTTTCTTCCCTCCCCGGTCCTTCCGCGACCTTCTCCAATGATGTCGGATACAAATAAGGTATCCACATCCATCAACGCTGAATACTGGCGCACCCTCTTTTCGTAATCGTTGCCCTCGTCGCCGGAGGCATGGGAAATGATGAGCTTAGCTTTCATCCGGAGACGACTTACCAACTCTATAGCGTGCTCAATCCCTTTGCGTTGTACCACCCTCGTTGGCTGGAGGATAAACAACTCCTCATCCGTCAGGCCGAAAGCTTCTCGTACATCAGATGAATAATCGCCAAGAGGTGGCGGGGGCCGGTCAAAATCCATGACATTGGGAATTATGGTGCTGGAAATGCCGGTGCGCAGGCTCAACTGGTCATCGGCCGCCGAGTTTATGACTACATGCTGGATAGAGGGCAAATGAGGAGGGAAAGCCATATTCAGGTATTCCCCGACGGCATTCACCAGGAAACGCTGGCGTTCCCAGAAGAAATCATGATGGTGGGCAATAGCGAGAATTCCCGTTTCCGAGATGACCTCGGTAATGGCCAGGCCCAGAGGAATATTCAGGGGAATAGTTAAGGCATTTTCCGGAATGAGCAGGTCAAGAGCAAATTTCTTAATGAATCGGTAAATTTCGGCTTTGAGCCTGTCTTTTGCCTGATGAATTTTCCGGGTAACGGATAAATCCCGGACGCGGACCTGGAAACATTCTTTATATATCTCTCTAATGGTGGGATGAACAAAATGAGCTTCTTCTACCGGGAAGGACCTCTCCGGGGGCCGATCAAGCTCGCCAGCCATATAAAAACAGGGGAAACCTTCCTTTTCCAAAACATTCGCCCATTTTACTGTTTCCAGAGAAACCCCGTCCGTTCCCGCCAGGCGTGTGGAAATGAATCCAATGTTCCGGGACTTATTCCCACCTGGATGTTCTCTCATCCTCAACTTCTCCTCATCACAGAGAACACAGAGAAATATACTAAGTTTTTTTTGGACGCAGATTTTCGCAAGATGGACAAGGATTACTATTTCTTCTTAATTAATAAAAATCCGGCTCTTCTCCCAAAAGTGTAGTTATCCACAGGGGTAGTTCTTTGGAAACAGGTAGTGTAGCCCTTTATGGGCGTAACTAAATATCAAATTCATCAAGGTAGCCACAATAAAGATGGGGCAAGAATCTTCTTTGGTATTTGGGAATTCATTCTTTTACGGGCATAAAGCCCTATACTACCTCATCTCTACTAAATTGGGAGAAGAGCCATAAAAATCCTTTAAATCTGCATTTACCCCGTTTAGAGGTAAACCTCTAACGGGGTTTATCTGCGTCCTATATTGTTTTTTTCTTTCTTTTGTTCCGAGAAGACTTCTGCCTGGAAAGTGAAAATCTCGGTATCTTTATCCTTCCAGGCCTCAGCTTCCAGTCCCGCCTTGTCCCGGGCAAGATGGCTCAGGAATTCCTCTTTGCTCCAGCCGGTTTCCCTGGCTACCTGGGGAAGGAAAACCCCCTGCCTCATTCCCTTTTTGATAATGACTCCATCCCTTCCTAACTCAATTTCCTCCAAGCTCTTAATCTTTCTCGGAACCGTGAGCACGGAAATCTCTATCTCTATTTCCCTTAGCTCTTCAGGGCTAACCGGCGGAAATCGAGGATCGGCAGTAGCCGATTCAATAGCCACCTCGGAGACAGTTTGATAAAGTTCATCCTCGGACCTTATCCGGCCAATGCATCCCCGCAGCCTTTCTCCCTTATAGAGGGTAACGAAAACTCCTCTCTTCTCTTTTAATATCGGCTCGGTTATCTCCAGCATCACCCTCTTCTCCCGGACATATTCCTCAATCGTCTGGCGAGCAATCTTTAACAGAACCTTTCTCTCCTTCTCCGTTAACATGACCCTCCCTGTAATCGCAAACTCCCCTAATCGGCCTTATTCCTACCCCGGGCCCAGGCCCCGTCTTCTAAAATCTCATCTACCTCCTCACTATGAGCATCCATTGCCCAGGGGATTCCAGTTTCTCCTCCTCTTCTTAGAGGCATTATGTCTAATGATTTTATATCTAAATTTGACCTTTCCAGCGAATATACTACCAAAAAAGAATAAGTAAAGTCAAGAAATGCCTCACTTCGTTCGGCTGATTACACAGATTCCAAAAACCCGAGGACACAGATTTTCCTTTGAAGCAATCTGGGTAATCTGCCTGTTAATCTGTGTAATCAAGTATAGAAAGTGTTTTATGCTTTCCTATACTTCAAGAAAATTAGCTTAAAATCCGGGAATGGGAAGAGCCATCATTCCCCAGCCTGCCCATCACTTTTAACCTTCCCCTTGCACTTGCACCCTGCAGGTGCCAGTTTTTTGTCCTCAGTAATCGTCTTTGCTCCTTCCATATGAGAATCTGCATCTTCAACAAAATATACTCCAGCATGATCTATAAGGGTTTTCTTGTTAATCCCATTGTCGCCAGCATTCCCATCAGGCTCACCAGCCCAAAAGTGAACGTCCGGCCAATGAGTACGGCTGCGGTTGCTTCTACCAGAGGGATTCCCATGATACTATACAGTAAAATGGCGCTTCCTTCAAAAACACCGACCCCCCCGGGAAGAACAGGGAGCATTCCGGTCAGGTAGGCCATAAATGTTGCGCATATCACTATACCAAATGTAACATCACTGCCCAGGGCATAAAAAATAAGGTATATTTTCAGAGGATACAATAGCCAGATAACCATAGATAGGGACAGTGATTGAGCTAAAATTGTCTTATGACGCCCAATCTCCCGAATAGAGATTTTAAAATTATCGATCGCGCTGACGATATCGGCTTTATTTACCCCGTTAGAAGTCCATCCCGCTTTTGGCGGGGTGGCATCTGCCTCAGGCGAATTACTTCTAACGGGGTTTACATTTATGGGCTTAAATCGCTGAATTAAGCGCACTCCTTTGTATAGGACATTTACTATGGC
>CAZUTJ010000153.1:0-3405 GCA_964622875.1 uncultured bacterium | reverse complement strand
AATATTTACGTTTTGACAGCGATTTTGATCGTACAAAACGAGGAAGACAGATTCCAACCGCTTGGGCGGCTGAGTTGTGACACTATACTCTTTAGTTTCGACCGGAATATTCACAGTTCAGGGGCTCATAGTTAAAATCAAGTATTCGGTGTCGCCCCTGACCCCGAATAGGCTAAAGGCTAAAGAGTGATGAACAGAAAGGTTAAATTGGTTTCATTAGTTTAGACTGATGTTCTAATAAGGTTCAGGGTTCAAAGGCTATTAGGCTGAAGGCTGTTAGGCGGAAGACAGGTGGCAGGTGTCATGCTGAACTCGTTTCAGCATCTCTCACTGACACTTTTTATTTAAGTTAAAAGTTAAGACTTGCCCCCTTGATAAAAGATTATTGATAAAGAAAATAAATATAATGTCTAACAAGCCAATCCCCCTGCCCCTTACCCTAAAGGCAAAGCACCTTGTGGGCACAGGCAAGCTTTGCCACTACAAATAATATGGCGTGGTTCGCCAAATTTTTTCTTGAACAAGAAAAATAGGTATGCTAAAATGGCCTTAATCGGAGGAGAGGTTTTGGAATGAATTCTTTCTTAGAGAAAAAGGGGGCCAGCTACTTTTTTGGTAGACCCACTTACCAGGGGAAAAAGTAGTTGGCCCCCTTTTTTGTCCCCTAATTATCGAAGAACTTAGAATAGAAGGGAAAGTAAATCTACCCTTAAGTAGCGAGCTCGTCCGGGCAATCTACGAGTATGAAGGAAAAGTTCCCGTTCTCATTACCATTTATTATCCTTTTGCTGCTCGCTATTTTGAAGGAGGTGGAAAATATGCAGATAAAATACTTTCCTGATGCAGATATACTTATTATTAAGTTAAGCGAGGAGAAACCGGTGGATTCTCGGGATATGGCCGCGGGGGTTATTTTGCACATTTCCGCCCAGGGACAACCCCTGGAAATTGAAGTTCTTGATGCCGCCAGAGTTATTCAAAAAAAAGATGTAGAAGTTGTCATGGATGGTTTATTCCCGGCAACTATAGGAAAATAGACTTTGTCATCGGAAGCTAACTCCATAACCGCAAAAAATTTGAAAAATTCTTTACTTCTGATAGCTTAATGGTTACCCGATTAGACCAGGAAAGAATTTTTACTACCGAGTAGATTAAAAGAATTGAAGGAGATGTGAAGAAGAATAAAGGAGAGATAGAGATGATCAAGGTAAAGCTGGCCATTGCCTGACTCTTCCTCTCGGCTGATAAAGGGTAGGAGGGGACCCTATACCGACGAGAAAGCGCCCTATGCCCCTCCAAAAATTTTTTCCTTGAACAAAAGAAAAATATGTATGCTAAAATGGCCCTGGCCAAAGAAGGGATTCTGAATCAGAGAAAAACGGTTCTGAGTCATAATTCGCGGCTGATTGAGAAACTTTGAAAACAGGAAAAAGCTAGGCGAAAATTAAAATTATACATTGAGACATCTACTGGGAATTTTTTCTTTGCCGATGATGCCCCGCGAGAAAGAGACCTGACTAAAGAATTTTTTGATGTAGTCGAGAAAGAAGTTTATGAGATTTTTATCTCTGGAGTGGTTATCAGGGAAGTAAGCGACGCTCCTGAGCCTAAGCGGACAGTTTTGCTTAATTTAATTGGTAAATACAAACCTGTCAAATTAGAAAATACACCGGAGGTGGAAGAATTGGCTAAAATGTATATGGAGCATGGCATTGTTCCAGAGAAGAAAAGGGATGATGCTCTGCATGTGGCCATTGCCACAGTTACCGAAGTGGACGCTCTGGTTACCTGGAATTATAAACATTTAGCAAACTTAAGAAAAGCGGAATTGTTTCACGGGGTAAGTTTAGAAATAGGATATTTTAAAAAATTAGAGATAATAACCCCCATGGAGGTGAGCAGTTATGAAAGTTACTAAATCTTTACAGGAAGTATGGGACTGGAAAGATAAAGTTTATCAGGAAACAAAACATCTTTCCATAAGAGAAACAGCCAGGAAGATTCAGAAAGATGCAGATGAAATTTGTAAAAAATACGGATTAAAACTCAGGACGCTTCATTCGTCCTCTCATTAGAAAGCCTGATTCTCCCGGTGCGAAGAATCCGCAGGTTTACTTACCGACGAGAAAGTGCTTTTTTTATTTTTTTTCAAAACTTTTGCATTTTTTCTTTAACGAAAAAAATAGGTATGGCAAAATAACTGCCATTAAGACATTAAGAGAAGGAATTTTGGGATGAACTCTTTCTTTCTGGGTGGCATAGTCTTTACTAACAGAATCTCGGAGTTTGCCATGTTAGATAATAGACTTCCGGCTGCATTTAATTTATCCCGAACTCTTTCTCTTTTAAAGATTGGAGGTTTTCATAGGGCTTCACAAAACGAAGCCCTTGATTATACAGATAAGTTTCTCGTTAATAATCTGTGTAATCTTTTTCAGAATTAATAATTAACAGCCTTGAACGAGTTTTGTGAAGGGCTAATCTCATAATGAGAGGAGAGAATAACAATGGTCTATAGAGTTATTATTGAAAAGGGTGAGGACTTTGGTTATGTAGTGCACTGTCCGGCTATTCCTGGTTGTCACTCGCAGGGAAATACAATAGAGGGGGCAATCGAGAATATCAAAGATGCGATAAGGGGGTGCTTATCGGTATTAGATAAGGAAGTTTCCGTATCTGCCCAGAGACTCGGAGCCATGGAAATAGAGGTTTAAGGTGACCAGGTTACCGGTAATTTCAGGAAGAGAAGCTATCAGAGGCCTGGAAAAGGCAGGCTGGTGCATTGAACGTCGGGCAAAAAGCAGGCACCTAATTATGAAAAGGGCGGGCATGAAAACTACTCTATCTATCCCGGAGCATAAAACTCTTGATAGAGGGCTCCTTCGTTCCTTGATAAGAGATGCTTATCTTTCGGTTGATGAGTTTAAGGAGTTACTTAAGAGATAAATTTGAAAAATCCTTTACGAAAATATGCCGGAATGCCTCGTTTTTTGAACGGGGATGAATGGCATCTTTATAATCCCTCTCTCCGGGCGGGAGAGGGTAGGGTGAGGGTGAAGAGGAAAAGCGCAGATAACCCAATACCGACGAGAAAGCGCCCTATGCCCCTCCAAAAAATTTTTTCTTGACAGGAAAAATGGGTATGGTAAAATGGTTACAATTAAGATAAAGAAGGGATTCTGAAGATGAACTCTTTCTTAAAGAAAAAGGGGGCTGGCTATTCTTTTGGTAGATCCACTTACCAGGGGAAAAAAGTAGCTTGTCCCCTTTTGTGTCCGTGAACCCTGAACCTGACAATCTGGCCAGGGGAGAATCCCCCCGATGATCTGGTGCCGGGGAAAAGCAAAAGCAAGGGGGAGAAAAAATGGCTCAAACGGTGATAAGGACCCAGCCGATTAATCTTAC
>CAZUTJ010000152.1:0-3422 GCA_964622875.1 uncultured bacterium | reverse complement strand
ATGACAAATGACAAAATCCAAATGTCAAATAAATATCAAATCTCAAATGACTGAAATGAAGCAAGAACACTAAGATTACAAATTTTGGACGCAGATAAACACAGATTATCAGGATTTTTAAATGTAGGAAGTAAATTAAATCAGATTGCTTCGTCGCTGACGCTCCTCGCAATGACACTTTCTTTGTTTGTCATTGCGAGCCGAAGGCGAAGCAATCTCAAACTTTGAAAATCATAGACATCAAGTTATTTATTTACAAATGGACGTCCCCTATTCTACTGTAGGGGCCGGCCTTGCGTCGGCCCGTTCAGGTTTATCCAGTATTTGAATTTTGACATTTGACATTTGGATTTACCGGATTTATCCGGTGGTATTCCTGGATGGATTTTATCTCCATCTTTGTACTCATCACTGCTTCTATCCCCTCAACTGCCGCTTTTGCCCCGGCTAGAGTAGTAATGTAAGGAACATTATGCTGAATCGCTGCCTTGCGAATATACGAATCATCATATTTTGCTCCTTTACCTATAGGAGTATTAATAATTAGGCTTATCTGCTTGTTTTTAACAAAATCGGCAATATGAGGCCTCCCTTCGTGAACTTTAAGAATTTTGTCAGCTTTAATTCCCCGGCCCAAAAGATACCGGTGGGTTCCCTGAGTAGCTAAAATATTAAAACCCAACTGGCGAAACTTTCTAGCCAGGGGGCCCACCTGAGACTTATTTTTATCGGAAACAGTAATTAAAACTGTCCCCGCGAGAGGAAGTCTCATTCCAGCCGCATCCTGAGCTTTATAAAAAGCCAATCCAAAATGGGTGTCTATTCCCATTACCTCACCGGTAGCTTTCATTTCCGGCCCCAACAAAGGATTAACCTTTAAAAATTTAGAGAAGGGGAAAACAGCCTCTTTAACGGCCACATGCCCCAGCCTCTTTTCTTTTAATAAATTAAAATCGGCCAATTTTTTGCCTACTATTATCTTGGTAGCTACCTTAGCCAGAGGAATGCCGGTAACTTTGCTCACAAAAGGCGCGGTCCGGGAGGCCCGGGGATTCACCTCTAAGACATAAACCTGGTCCTCCAAGAGAGCATACTGAATATTAATCAATCCTCTAACCTTAAGTTCCTTGGTCAGAGAATAAGTATAATCTTTGATAGCATCTATTACCCGGGTATTCAAGCTGTGAGGGGGAAGAACACAGGCACTGTCTCCGGAATGTACTCCGGCTTCTTCTATATGCTCCATGATCCCGCCTATAAAGACTTCGTCTCCGTCACCTAAAGCATCCGCTTCTATCTCTATCGCCCCCTCTAGAAATCTATCTACCAGTATAGGATGCTCGGGAGAAACCTCCACGGCATTTTGAACATAGCTCCTCAACGAATCCTCATCATAAACAATCTCCATAGCTCGACCACCCAGGACATAAGAGGGTCGAACCATTAAGGGATAGCCTATTCTTTGAGCAATCATTGAGGCATCCTCAAATGAACGAGCTATTCCACTCTCCGGTTGAGGAATAGAAAGCTTCTCTAAAATAGCCTTAAATCTTTCCCGATCCTCAGCCAGGTCTATGCTGTCCGGAGAAGTCCCCAATATCCGGACCCCATTTTTTTCTAAATCCCTGGCCAAATTCAAGGGGGTCTGCCCGCCAAACTGCACAATAACCCCTAAAGGTTTTTCTTTCTCATAAATATTGAGCACATCTTCAACAGTTAAAGGCTCAAAATAAAGCCGGTCGGAGGTATCATAATCAGTAGAGACAGTCTCCGGATTAGAGTTTACCATGATGGTTTCAAAACCTTCTTCCCTTAAGGCAAAAGCGGCATGCACACAGGCATAATCAAACTCAATCCCCTGCCCAATCCTATTAGGCCCGCTCCCCAAAACCATGACCTTTTTTCTGGAAGAAGGCCTAACCTCATCCTCCGATTCATAGGTAGAATAATAATACGGCGTTACTGCCTCAAACTCAGCCGCACAGGTATCCACCATCTTGTAGGTAGGCTCTATCTTTTGTTTTTTCCTTAAATCTCTTACTGTTTTTTCATCTGAATTAATCAAATCAGCAATTTGCCTATCGCTAAAACCATACCGCTTAGCCTTAAGCAACAATTCGGATGACAGATGACAGATGACAGATGACAGATTTTTTTCATCTCTATCTTCTGACTTCTGACTTCTATCTCCTATCTTCTGACTTCTGACTTCTGTCTTCTGTCTTCTGTCTTCTGAATTCTGACTTCTGTCTTTCACTATCTCTTTCTCTAATTCATAAATCTCCTTAAGTTGAGATAAAAACCAGGGATCTATTTTTGTCAATTGATAAATCTCGTCTAAAGTTATTCCTTTTTGAATTGCCTGGTAGATAGAGAAAATCCTTTCTGAATCAGGAATAATCAATTTTTCTTTTAAAGCGTTTCTTTCTAACTTTTGTAAATTATCACCCGCTCCGGCCAGCCCGAACCTTCCTGTTTCCAGAGAACGAATAGCCTTTTGCAGAGCCTCTTTAAAAGTCCTACCGATAGCCATAGCCTCACCCACGGATTTCATCTGAGTGGTTAAGACTCGACTTGCCTGAGGGAACTTTTCAAAGGTCCAGCGGGGGAATTTCACTACACAATAATCAATAGTAGGCTCAAATGAAGCCGGGGTCTCTTTGGTAATGTCATTAGGAATTTCGTCCAGGGTAAACCCTACCGCTAACTTGGCGGCAATTTTGGCAATGGGAAATCCGGTCGCCTTGGAGGCCAGAGCCGATGAGCGAGATACCCGGGGGTTCATCTCAATGACTACCATCCGGCCATTTTCCGGATGAACCGCAAACTGGATATTTGAGCCGCCGGTCTCCACCCCGATCTCCCGGATAATCTTAATGGCGGCATCTCTCATAAATTGATACTCTTTATCCGATAGAGTCTGGGCCGGGGCCACAGTAATGGAGTCGCCGGTATGAATACCCATCGGGTCAAAGTTTTCAATGGAACAGATAATGACTACATTATCTTTAAGGTCGCGCATAACTTCCAGCTCATATTCCTTCCAGCCAATTACCGATTCCTCAATCAAGACCTGGCCGATACGACTTGCCTCTATACCTCTGGCGGCAATTTCCTTTAACTCCTCAATATTATAAGCAATGCCTCCTCCGGTGCCCCCCAGGGTATAAGCCGGCCTGATGACCAGGGGATAACCTATTTCTTGAGCGATACCTACGGCCTCATCAACCGTATAGGCCGGCTCGCTTTTAGGCATCAGGAGATCTATTTTATTCATAGCTTCTTTAAAAAGAATTCTATCCTCAGCCTTTTCAATCGCCTCCAACTTAGCGCCCACCAACTCCACCCCAAGCTTTTCCAAAACTCCCTTCTTGGATAAGGCCACAGCCACATTTAGTCCTGTCTGTCCGCCCAGAGTAGGT
>CAZUTJ010000151.1:0-3427 GCA_964622875.1 uncultured bacterium | reverse complement strand
CGTAGGCCGTCCGCAACGCCGCCTCAAGCATGCCGCCGCTAACTCCAAACACCGTACCGGCTCCGCTGGAGAAACCAAGTAAGCTATCAAATTCCTCCTCTTTTACCTTCAAAAAATCTATCCCGGCCGACCTGATCATCCAGGCAATCTCTCTGGTAGTCACCACAATATCAACCGGCTTTCTACCATCAATTTTTAATTCCTCTCTTTCGGCCTCATGTTTTTTGGCCGTACAGGGCATTACCGCTACACTTAAGATATCTTCAGGCTCTAACCCTTTTTTCTTGGCATAATAGGTTTTTATCATTGCTCCCAACATCGTCATCGGTGAGGTGCAGGTAGAAATATTCGCAATCATCTCAGGGTGAAACTGTTCTACATATTTTATCCAGGCAGATGAACAGGAGGTTATCATTGGCAGAACCCCGCCCTTAGTTAACCTTTCCAAAAATTCTGAAGCTTCTTCCATGACGGTAAGATCAGCTCCACACTGGGTATCAAAGACGACATCAAAACCTAATTTTCTTAAAGCGGCTATAAGCTCTTTTTCCATTTTTTGGCCGGGCTCAAGGCCAAAAAGTTCTCCTATGGCCGCTCGCACTGCGGGAGCAAATTGAACCACCTTCAGTTTTTTTTTACCCTCCGGGCACTCCGCATCTGAAAGCGCTTCAAAAAGTTCCTGGGTATGGCTTTTCTCTGTAAGAGCAGCGGTAGGACAAATATCCACACATTGCCCGCAAGTTGTGCAAACAGAATCTTTTATAGGCATATCATAGGCGGTCATCACTGCTGTTTGAAAACCTCGATGCATATAATCAATAGCAGTCACGCCTTGAATATCATGGCAGAGTCGTACACATTTTCCGCATAGTATACACTTGCTGGAATCTCTTATTATTGCCGGTGAAGAAAGATCTTTTTCATAGGTTTTCTTTTCTCCCTCAAAGTGCCTCTTCTTAATTCCTACAGAATTAGCCAGCCTTTGAAGCTCGCAGTTACCATCCCTCACACAGGTATGGCAATCATCAGGATGATTATCTAAAATAAGTTCCACTATATCCCTTCTTGCCCTTCTCAATTCCCCGGTGTTTGTTTTAATCTTCATCCCTTCCACCACCGGACAGATGCAACTGGTTACATAATTCGCTCTCCCTTCCACCTCAACAATACAAATTCGACAAGCCCCTTCAACGGAAAGCTTAGGATGATAGCAGAGCCGGGGCAGATGAAATCCAAGGCCATCAAGTGCCTGCATAATAGTAAGACCGACTTCAACTGTATAAGTTTTATTATTAACGCTAATATTTACAAATTTCTTCATTCTCCCTCCTCAACTATTCAAGGTTCAACGGTTCAAGGTTCAAGGTTCAGGGGTTCCTTGTTAGAGCACCAGAGCACCAGTCTGAAAGTGTCAGTGTCAGTGTCAGTGTCAGTGAGAGATGCTGAAATAAATTCAGCATGACAAGTAAGAATGCCATGGCAAGCCCGAGCAAAGTGAGGATGTGGCAATCTCGCCTGGTCCCATTAGATTGCTTCGTCGCTGTCGCTTCTCGCAATGACAGAAGTTAAAGCACCAGTGCACTAATCACTGACACTGACACTGACACTGACATTTTAACTTGTATTTTAACCTTGAACCTCTGAACCTTTGAACCGTGAACCTTCCCTTACAATAGCCTCAAATTTGCAGCTCTTAAAACATCGGCCGCATTGGGTGCACTTATTCTCTTCTATCCTATGCGGTTGCTTCTTTTCACCAATTATTGCCCCCAGGGGACAGGCCTTCAGGCACAGCCCACAGCCAATACATTTTTCCGAACTTATGGTGTACTTAATCAAAGCTCGGCAGATACGAGCTGGACATCTCTTGTGCTTTATATGAGCCTCATATTCATCTGGGAAATATTGCAAGGTAGTTAAAACCGGATTGGGCGCAGTCTGTCCCAGCCCGCAAAGGGATGCTTTTTTCACAAGATGGCTCAGCCGTTTAAGTTTCTCTGTATCCTCTTCTTTCCCTTCGCCGGAAGTAATCCTGGTTAAAATCTCCAGCATTCTCTTGGTGCCTTCCCGGCAGGGAGTACATTTCCCGCAGGATTCGTTCTGGGTGAACCCCAGGAAATACTTAGCAATATCAACCATACAGTCATCTTCACTCAAGGCTATCATTCCGCCTGAGCCCATCATAGAGCCAGCGGCTTGAAGGGAATCATAATCTATGGGGGTATCAAGATATTGTTGGGGGAGGCATCCTCCGGAAGGTCCTCCCATTAAAACAGCCTTAAACTTTTTCCCATCTTTAATTCCACCCCCAATGTCGTAGATAATCTCTCTCAAGGCTATCCCCATGGGCACCTCAATTAGTCCGGTATTATTTACCTTTCCCGCCAGAGCAAAAACTTTTGTTCCTTTACTTTTCTCACTTCCGAGAGAAGCAAAGTGTTCCCAGCCGTCAAGCATAATCACCGCTATATTGGCAAATGTTTCTACATTGTTTATGAGGGTAGGCTTCCCCCACAGTCCTTTAATAGAAGGATAAGGCGGTCTGACTCGGGGCATTCCCCTTAAACCTTCGATGGAATGAATAAGGGCTGTCTCCTCACCGCAGACAAATGCCCCGGCCCCCAGGACAATCTCAATGTCAAAGGAGAACTTTGTTCCCAGTATCCCCTCACCCAAAAAACCCCATGTCCGGGCCTCTTCAATCGCTTTCTTCAGTCTTTCTACGGCCAGTGGATACTCAGCCCGAATGTAAATAATCCCTTTTTGTGCTCCCACCGCATAAGCGCCTAGAGCCATCCCTTCTATAACAGCATGGGGATCTCCCTCCAGAGTACTTCTATCCATAAACGCTCCCGGGTCCCCTTCATCAGCATTGCAAATAACAAACTTTTCAGCGCTTTTCTGAGCATAAACACTATCCCACTTCGGTCCGGTAGGAAACCCTCCTCCACCTCTTCCCCGCAAGCCTGATCTGGTAACTTCAGCTATCAGCTGCTCTGGAGAATACGTGCTCAATACCTTTGCTAACGCTTCATATCCACGAACAGTGAGATAATCTTCTATACTTTCAGGGTTAATGGCTCCACAATTTCTCAGCACTATCCGTAACTGTTTTTTGTAAAAAGGAACTTCGTCTAAACAAGCAACCCTCTCTCCAGTGCTGGGATGAATAGAAACAAGGCGTTCTATTACTTCCCTTTTAAGCAGTGTTTCAGAGATAATCTCTTCTACATCTTCTACTGTCGCCCTTTGATAGAGAACCCTGTCAGGATAGATAACTATTAATGGTCCCCGTTCGCATAGCCCCTGACATCCGGTTGGCTTTACATCTACCTTGCGATCAAGACCCCTTTCTTTAATCTTTTTCTTGAGCGCCTCCGTGATCTTTTGACCATCAGAAGCAAGGCAACCTGTTCCTTCACATACA
>CAZUTJ010000150.1:0-3434 GCA_964622875.1 uncultured bacterium | reverse complement strand
AGATGCCCTTCCACCCGGGCCATTTCTTCCCCGCTTAGATTCTTATCTAAGTAAGGAGAGAGAAGTTCCTCTATCCTTCTACATTCCATCTAAATCACCTCCCTCAATCTCTCTTTTAAGATATTCCGGGCCCGGTGAAGACGCGACTTGACCGTCCCTTCCGAGCAATCTACAATCCGGGCAATCTCCTCATAAGCCAGGCCCTGTATATCCCGCAGGACAACTACCAGGCGATGCTCTTCCCCCAGAGAGTTTATAGCTTTTTGTATCAGAGCCTGCTGCTCCTTTCTCTCATAAATCTCATCCGGTCCGGGGTGAGGATCGGCCAGGGAATGAATAACCTCTTTTCCTCCCGGCTCGCTAGAGTCAGAAAGAGAAACGGTTTGAAAGCGACCCTTCCTCTGCCACTGGCGCAGTTTGTTTCGGCAAAGGTTAGTGGCCAGGCGATAGAGCCAGGTAGAGAAGGAAGCCTCCCGGCGAAAACTTTTGATTTTTTTATAGGCCCTGATGAAAGCTTCCTGAGCTAAGTCATTCGCCTCTTCGTAATCACCAAGAAGACGGTAGGCCAGGTTAAAAATCCTCTTCTGATGTCGGATAACCAGTTCATCAAAAGCTTGCCTGTCTCCCTTCTGACATCTCTCTACCAATTGAACATCATCGGAATTAGAGTCGGGGGCATTTCCCATCAAAGAGCTACTCACCTTTCCCTTTATTAAGTTAGACAATAGAATCGGGAAAAAGTTCCCCGAAGCTAAGGGATTGCTCTAACCCGAACAAGTCGGAATTAAAAATTTCAAAATCCAAATGTCAAAATCCAAATAAAATCCAAAACCCAAATTCCAAAAATTTGACATTTATTCTCTATGCTTTTTTTGGCATTTGTCATTTATTTGAAATTTGGGCTTTGACATTTGTCATTTATTCTCTATCTCACCATATTTTCTTGCCAAAAGAGCAAGAACTTTATGAATAAGATACTAAGAGAGCAATCCCTGCCTGATCATCTCCTCAGCGATCTGGATGGTGTTCAGAGCCGCTCCCTTGCGGATATTATCTCCTACTACCCAGAGATTGAGACAATGGGGGGCGGAATGGTCCTCCCGAATCCTCCCGATGTAAACTTCGTCCTTTCCGGCTACCTCAAGGGGGGTAGGATAAAGACTTTCCCCAGGCTCATCAATGACCTTCAGGCCCGGAGAGGCCTTGAGGATTTCCCGGGCCTCCCGGGCCGACAGTTTTTCCTCGAACTGCACATTAACGGCCTCGGAGTGAGCCACGAAGACAGGCACACGCACGCAAGTAGCCGAAATAGGTAACTGCGGTTCATCAAGGAGCTTCCTGGTCTCTTTTACGGTCTTAACCTCCTCGCGGTAGTAATCGGGGAACTCATCCGTTAAACTTCCAATCTCCGGAAAGAGATTAAAGGCAATCCTATGAGGATAGACCTCCTTTTTCGTTTCCTTCTTCTCCCCGATAGCCTCGGTTTGGGCTTTGAGTTCCTCAATAGCGGCCCTTCCGGTGCCGGATACTGACTGGTAGGTAGAAACAATAACTCTCTTTATCCTGGCCCGGCGGTGAAGGGGAGCTAAAGCCATAACTAATTGGATGGTGGAACAGTTGGGACCGGAGATAAACCCCTGATGTCTCTTTAAGTGTTCCGCATTTACCTCGGGAATGACCAGGGGCACCCGCGAATCTAAACGGTAATCATCCCCATTATCTATGACAATGGCTCCCTTCTCTACCGCCGGCCAGCCAAATTGCCGGGAGGCTCCTTTAGCTCCCTCGGTGCCGGCAAAGAAAGCGATATCCACACCCTGGAAAGATTCTACCGTAGTTGGTTCAACTTGATACCGACAGCCTCCGACCTCCTCTATCCTCGATCGGGTAGCCAGAACCTTTATATCCCGGGCAGGAAAATCCCTCTCCCGGAGAATCTTAAGCATCTCCGCCCCCACTACCCCCACTCCCACAACGGCTACATTAAACTTTTTCATCATATTATCCTTCCGAAGTATAAACCACAAGATTTCACCAGATTGACACCAGAAAACCTCCTAACCACAAAGAACACAGGGAAAATACTTAAAAACTTTTTTGGACGCAGATTTTCGCAGATAAATACAGATAATTTTTTCGAAAAATAAAAACATAAAGTATGAACCACAAGATTTCACCGGATTTGCACAGATAAGAACTAAGACTTAACTTTTTTATTTTCTTTTAATTCTTAAATTTCAATCTGTGTAATCTGTGTCCTCTGTGGTTAAAGTTTTTTTAATTTTTAAATCCCCTAAATCTGCGTTCATCTGCGTCCTAATTTTTTTCTTCTTTAACAAAATCTGCCACCATATCCCCCACCTCGGTAGTAGTATAGCCCATTTTCCCGGCCGAGAGACTCTCAAGCCTTGAGCAGGTTTTGATGATAGATTCCTCCACCAGACCGGCAGCTTTTATCTCTCCCAGATGCTCCAACATCATCTGGGCCGCTGAGATAGCGGCCAGAGGATTGATAACATTTTTCCCAGTGTATTTGGGAGCAGAACCCCCAATTGGTTCAAACATAGAGGTCCCCTCCGGGTTTATATTTCCCCCGGCAGCAATTCCCATTCCTCCCTGGATCATAGCTCCCAGATCGGTGATGATGTCCCCGAACATATTACCGGTAACGATAACATTGAACCATTCCGGGTTCTTGACCATCCACATACAGACAGCATCTACGAAGGCGCAATCCTTTTCTACCTCGGGATACTCTTCTCCCACCTCCTGGAAGGTCCGCCGCCAGAGATCGTGGGCATAGGTCAAAACATTGGCTTTATCGCAGAGGGTAAGTTTCTTCTGACTCCGTTCTTGAGCAGACTGGAAGGCATAGCGGATACAGCGTTCCACTCCCTTACGAGTATTAATCATCTCCTGAATAGCTACCTCGTCCGCAGTTCCCTTCCTGAGTATCCCTCCCACTCCGGCATAAAGCCCCTCAGTATTCTCCCTGACGACCACAAAATCTATATCTTCAGGACCCTTATCCCGCAGAGGTGTCCACACCCCCGGATAAAGCTTAACCGGTCTCAAATTTATATACTGGTCTAAAGCGAACCTTATCTTAAGAAGCATCCCCTTCTCCAATATCCCCGGCTCTACCCCGGGATGCCCCACTGCTCCTAAATAGATAGCATCCATCTCCTTAAGTTCAGCGACAACTGAATCAGGAAAGATCTCCCCCGTCTTCAGATAGCGGTCCCCTCCAAAATCATACTCCTTAGTCTCAAACTTAAAGCCAGTTATCTCAGCGACAGCCTTAAGAACCTTCAAACCTTCCCGAATCACCTCCGGCCCGGTTCCATCTCCGGGAATAACCGCAATTTTATGCATATTGTAGTCTCCTTAATGAGCACATCACTTAGCGCAGCTAAGTGATAAGTGCGAATTAA
>CAZUTJ010000149.1:0-3510 GCA_964622875.1 uncultured bacterium | reverse complement strand
GATATAGCAAGAGGAATAGAGCGGAGCGAAAATAGGTTTGATGCCCTTTTAGGATGGGAGGGGAATCGCCTATCTGGCGAGCTGGGCTATATGCATTTCTCCAGAGATTACCAGGAAAGCATATATGACACTTTAGAATACGACGAGGCTATATTTACCTTAACCGGGTATTATCAGATGTTTCCCAAGACAAGACTTTTGCTGGAGTATAATCGGGGGGAGATAGTTTATGAGCGGGACTTCATCAAAGATGCACATTACGACCAGATATGGATAGGAGTAAGAGGAGAGCTTACTGGCAAAACCACTGGCCTGGTTAAGGTAGGTTATCAGGATAGAGATTATGAGCACCCTGCTTGGCCAGATGAAGAGATTGCCGTGGCAGAAATTGACCTTCTCACTACCTTCAGGGAGGGAACAAGCCTCCGGTTAAATTATCAGCGAACCGCCGCAGAAGCTACTTATGGCATAGCTAACTTCTATGAGGCAGACCGTATCTCAGCCCAACTTACTCAAAGATTAGGGCGGCGCTTTACGGGCATAGCTTCCCTCACATTTGAGGATAATGACTTTATGGAGGCAGTAGGGACTGATGATATCTGGACTATCGGTTTGGGATTAGAGTTTCATCTGAGAGAAGGGATGAAAGTTAGGTTTGGTTATGAACATAGCGAGGGATTCTGATTTTGATTAGCATGATTATAGAGGAAATCTTAACACTCTTTGCCTGGCATCAAACAGGTTCCAAGGGAATAGGAGGGGCGCAAATATTATGATAAAACGAATTATATATGGAATATTTTTAATATCTGCTTTGCTTATGAGCAGAGTATTAGCGGAGGAGACCAAGGCTGATGGCCGAGGTGAAGAATACCGTAGCGGCCCAGAAAATGTCCTGCAGATAAAAGAATACCGTATTGGCCCGGGGAATGTCTTGCAAATAGATGTATTTTATGGGAAGCCGGAAACACTATCCAAGAGAGTAAGAGTTTCCCCTAAGGGTATAATTACCTTTCCTTTGCTCGGAGAAGTCAAAATTGGGGACTTAACGGTTTCTGAAGCTAAGGAAAAGCTTACCTATCTTTTAAAAAAGGATTTTTTCGTTAATCCTCAGGTTTTCATATTTGTTAAAGAACATAGTCAGGTTTTCATCATGGGAGAGGTAGAGGAAGAAGGCGCTTATCCTCTTAAAGGAAATCTTACCGTGATAGAGCTTATCTCTTTAGCAGGGGGATTTACAGAGATTGCCTCACCTAACCGGGTAAGGATAATCCGCACTTTACCTGATGGCTCAAAAAAGGAAATAAGAGTCAGAGCCTATGACGCTATCCATAGAGGAAAAAAAGAGGCCCATATTTTATTAGAGCCAGGAGATATAGTAATCGTCCCGGAAAGCTTTTTCTGATTTTAATGTAAAAATCAAAATGCAAAATGATACAAAACTAATGTTACAAAGCACCAGTAAGGAGGAGTGAAAGGAATGTCCGACCTCAAAAACGATTACCTAGGGGGAGAAGAGACTTTGGATATCAGAGAATTGTTTTCAAAATTGTCCAGAAGGAAGTGGATCATCATTTCCCTGGCAGTAATTTGTGTAATCTTATCTTTAATCTATTCTTTCAGGCTTCAGCCGGTGTATAGAGCTACGGCCACCCTTTTAATAGAAATACGTCCACCCCGAATAATGGAATTTGAGGATGTAGCCATAGCCGAGCACCGGGATATAGCTAGGCATCTTAGTTCTCAGATAGAAATACTGAGAAGCCACTTTTTGGCCCAATTAGTATATGAGAGATTGTCTGGATATGAGCCCTGGGATAGGTGGAAGGGAAGAAAAACCACTGCGGGTGCTTCTTTGGGAAAAGAGGAAGGGGCCAGGGCTCTTTTAGCAAATGTAGAGATTGAGCCTGTCCGCGGCACCTCGTTAATCGAGATAAGTGTAAAAGATATAGACCCGAAACTGGCGGCAAAGATTGCCAATGCCTGGGTAGATGCTTATATTTCCCAGGACTTAGAGTCACGGGCTTCTTTGACTCGACAGGCTTCTGATTGGTTAGAGGAAGAGATAGAAAGGGCAAAGGGAAGATTAAAAAGGGCCGAAGCTGCGCTTCATGATTATGCCCGGGTTCATCAGATAACAGAGGCTTCCTTAAAAGAGGCCGAGGAGGCGGCTCTTCTTAACCAGGCAATTCACCGAAAGGCCCAACTGGAAGTGGAGCTTGCCCAACAACTGAAATATTACCGAGAAAAACACCCGGTGATAATAGGAATCCGCTCCGAGTTGAAATCACTGCAGGATAAGATTGCCACGGAGAAAGAGAGGTTATTAGCCTTAAAGGAGAAGGCAACTACTTTTAATATTTTGCAAAGGGAGGTTGAGACAAGCCAGGCCCTCTATGAGTCCTTATTGGCTCGCTTTAAGGAAGTAACTTCCATAGAGCATTTAAGGGCATCTACTATTAGAATAGTTGACCCGGCGCGTCCCCCCGACTCTCCCATTTATCCCCGCAAGAAATTAAATCTAATGGTGGCTCTATTTTTAGGTTTAGCCCTGGGAGGAGGCATAGCCTTCTTTTTCGAAAGCTTAGACCAGACTATTAAGACGCCTGAGGATATGCAGAAATTTTTGTCTTTACCCTTCTTAGGACTGATACCATTTTTTGCCTTAAAAGATAAGGAATTCCCTCCCGAATTAGTTGCCTTTAAAGACCCTCATTCTCCCACCGCAGAGGGCTATCGCGCCCTACGGACAAGCATCACTTTCGCCAGCCCCGACCAGAAAAAGAAGGCCTTGCTCGTAACCAGCGCCGTACCCAAAGAAGGAAAAACAATCACTGCTACAAACCTGGCTATAAGTCTATCTCAGGCGGGCGAAAAGACGATTTTAGTGGAAGCTGATTATAGACATCCCAGCTTACATAATATTTTTGGTATATCTCGCGCTGAGGGAATCACTGAATTCTTAACGGGCCCGGGAGATAATCTAAATTCTTATATTCATTCTACCGAGATAGCCAATTTAGATTTAGTAACCTGCGGCTCCATTCCTCCCAACCCTTCCGAGCTTCTGGGTTCGAAAAGTATGGAAAGGCTTATCGGGCAATTATCCGAAATATATGATAGAATAATTTTTGATGCCCCCCCGGTATTAGCCGCCACTGATGCCGTGATTCTATCTACCAAGGTGGATGGAACCATCATCATCGTCAAGGCCGATGAGACTCCAAGGAAAGCCGTTCTCCGGACCTCAGAGCTGGTGGCCTCGGTAGGGTCAGAAATAATCGGGGCCGTCCTCAATATGGCGAGATTAGAAAAACACAAAGGATATTATTATTACCATTATTATGGCCATCCCCGGGAAAAGGAGAAAATCGTAAATGCTTAAATGTAAATGCTCAGTCAAGGCTGAAAGAGGAGAGCTAATCGCTCGTCGCTTATCGCTAATCGTTTCAGAGGTTCAAAGGTTCACGGTTCACGGTTAGGCCAATCTTCATATCTTCCCGCCACCCT
>CAZUTJ010000148.1:0-3511 GCA_964622875.1 uncultured bacterium | reverse complement strand
TCAAGTATCAATGGATTTAGCACCATCATACAACTTTGGGACAGCGTCAAATATTCACTAAAGCACGTCATTGCGAGAAGCGGTAGCAACCTGGCAATCTCACCCTTATTTGTCATGCTGAATTTATTTCAGCATCTCTAGATGAGATTCCGAAACAAGTTCGGAATGACATGGGGTTTACTGAACTCTTACTATGATTACACAGATCCTTTCCGACGAGTGTTTAATCTGTGTAATCTGCTTTTTAATCAGTGTAATCAAGGGCGGCGCTTTTACGACGCTCTTTTTATGAGGGTTAAGGTCTCGGACCTGGTCTTCTCGTTTTCTTTAAATATTCCCCGGACGGCTGAGGTTACCGTCAAGGCTCCGGGTTTCCTCACTCCCCGCATGCTCATACAAAGGTGCTCGGCCTCTATTACTACTAACACTCCTCGGGGACGCAGATTCTTCATCAAAGTCTCGGCAATAGAGGTAGTCAGCCTCTCCTGGAGCTGAGGTCTCCGGGAAAGGATATCCACCACCCGGGCTAACTTGCTCAAACCGGTAACTCGTTTGCCCTGGGGGATATAAGCCACATGGGCCCTTCCTAAAAAGGGGAGAAGATGATGTTCGCAGATGGAGTAAAGAGGAATGTCCTTTACCAGGATGATCTCATCATGTTCTTCCCCAACGGAGACCCGGAGAACCTCTCCCGGGTCCTTTCCCAGGCCGGCGAAGATTTCTTCGTACATAGCCGCTACCCGAGCCGGGGTTTTTGCTAAACCTGCTCTCCGGGGGTCTTCCCCGATAGCTTCTAAGATTAACTTTATGGCCTTCTCAATCTTCTTTTTATCCACTTCAATGCCTTAAGATTAGGCGTCGTGACAGGAGTCACGACGCTACCGGAAACAATAATTGTAACATTGCCATTTCTATGGTGACAGAAAATAATAACCGTAGCGTCGCCACTCCTGTGGCGACGGATTGTTCCTGTGGCAAAGAGGTTTTTACAAGCACATCCTCAGAGGAAAGTGCCTTCGGCGCGAAAAGGCGCAGACCTTTGAACATCTTGATACCGAAAATATCCTGTTTCAGGGGTTTATTAACTAAACTTTGAAATTCCTAAACTTCAAGAAAGCCTCATAAATGAGGCAACTACAAAGACGAACTGTAGTTGCTTGATTTACTTGTGCCCTGAAGGGTATCAAGCTCATCAACGGATGTTTATGCTTTCCTGGGCCTCAAGTCATCACCGGCCAGCCGCACCTAAGACGAGCACGACTTAATATATCATAACTGCCTCTTAAATGGCAAGACTTTTTTGCTTCTTTTCGGTTTTTATTGACGGATCCTTCTCTAAGCGGTATAATCAAAATATGAACCACAGAGAGCACAGAGGAAGAAAAAATAATATAGAACGCAGATAAACGCAGATTTTTAGGATCTTATTCATAAAGTTCTGGCTCTTTTGGCAAGAAAATATGGTGAGATAGAAGATAAATGACAAATAAATGACAAATGTCAAGAAAAGCAAGGAAAGCAAATATCAGAATTTGGGTATTTGGATTTTGGATTTTATTTGGATTTTGACATTTGGATTTTGGATTTAACAGATTTATAAGGAATTTCTAGATGAACAAGATATGGCAAGTTGCCGCTGTTGATGCCGGTCTGGAAAGGCAACTGGCAGAGGAGCTAAAAATACCTCTCCTTTTAGCTCGCTTGTTGATCAATCGCGGGGTAAAGGACAGTCTATCCGCCCGGCTCTTTCTCTCTCCTCAGTTGACTCAACTTCACGATCCCTATCTTTTAAATGATATGACTCCGGCGGTAGAAAGAATCGGGCAAGTTCGGGCCGGAAAAGAGAAGGTACTCGTTTATGGTGATTACGATGTTGATGGGATAACCGGGGTAACTCTCCTTGTCTCCGTCCTGAAAAAAGGGGGAATCGCTGCCTCTTACTATATTCCCCACCGGGTAAAAGAGGGATACGGATTAAATAAGGGAGCAATAGAGGAGGCTTCCCGGGAGGGGGTTAGCCTGATCATTACCGTGGACTGCGGCATTACCGCCCGGGAGGAGGTAGCCTATGCTCGCCAAAAAGGAATAGAAGTAATTGTTACCGACCATCATCAACCGGGGGAGAATCTGCCTCAAGCCGTAGCCGTCATTAACCCGGGAAGAAAAGATTCAGCTTATCCTTTCCGGGAGTTAGCCGGGGTGGGAGTAGTTTTTAAGTTGGTCCAGGCTTTGGAAATGTCGGCCCCAGGCTCTCATCTTTCCCCAGGTATCCGGGAATACCTGGAACTGGTGGCCTTAGGAACAATCGCTGATGTGGTTCCTTTGAGAGGAGAGAACAGAATCCTGGTCAAGTACGGTCTTCAGGAATTGAGCCGGACCAAGAGACCGGGCCTGCAGGCTTTAATAGAGGTGGCTGGGATAAAAAGTAAAGAGATTACTCCTGCCCAGGTGAGCTTTATCCTTGCTCCCCGCCTGAATGCCGGGGGAAGGCTCGGCGAAGCGGAGAGGGGGGTAAAGCTGTTATTGGCAGAATCCAAGGAAGAAGCCCTTCCTCTGGCCCGGAGCTTAGATGAGGAGAATAAAAAGCGACAACAGCTAGAGAGCCGGGTGCTGGACGAGGGAGTCTCTAAAATAAAAGAGGAGGTGGAACTAAAATCAGAGAAGGTTATTATCTTAGCCGATGAATCCTGGCACCCGGGAGTGGTGGGCATCGTGGCCTCCCGCCTGGTAGAGAAATTCTATCGTCCCGTTATCTTAATTGCTCTCGATGAAGATTTGGGGAAAGGCTCGGCCCGGAGCATCGAGTCCTTTCATCTCTTTCAAGCCCTAAAAGAATGTCAGGAGTTGCTTATCAGCCTGGGAGGGCATAGCCTGGCCGCCGGCTTAACCATAGCCCGGGGGAAGATCAAGTATCTCCGGAAAAGGATGAACGAAATAGCTCGTTCCCAGTTGAGCGAAGAGGATTTAGTCTCTAAGCTGAAGCTGGATTCCCAACTTCGCTTAAAAGATATCGACCTGCAATTAATAGAAAACCTTGATTTGCTTGGCCCCTTCGGGAAGGGAAATGCCCGGCCTCTCTTTGCCTCTTCCGAAGTGGAGCTTTTTGGCTCTCCTTATCTGGTTAAAAATAATCATCTTAAGCTACGAGTTGCCGAGGGAGAATTAGTGCGGGAAGCTATTGGCTTTAAAATGGGAGACAAGCTCTCTGAACTCACGGGGGAGGCCGCTGCGGTTGATTTAGCTTATTCCTTAGAGGTAAACGCCTGGAGAGGAACAAAAACTATCCAGCTTCATCTGAAAGATATCAGGCTTTCTTAACCTCAGCTTTAAATTAGGCCGCCTGCGGCGGCTGACTTTTTCTTCCTGTAGGAGCAGCCTGCAATTCGGGTAAGTAAACTCACCCCGGTCATTATCCGGCTTGACCGGATAATCCAGACAATACCGGGTAGCTATAATTGGATTGCCCGGTCAAGCCGGGCAATGACGGGGTTGGTTAAGCTTTCACAGAAAA
>CAZUTJ010000147.1:0-3513 GCA_964622875.1 uncultured bacterium | reverse complement strand
CGAAATCAATGACGGTAGCATCCTCTCCGATTTGAGGTCCTACCACCACCCTTTCGTCCTTACCCCCATATTTCTCTATGAACTTCTCCAAAAGCTCGAGGGGCAACTTTCCCACCGGTAGAATCCCTGTCATATCTCCCTCCTGCCTCATTCTACTCCCTGCTCCTATCAATTGCAATTAAAAATTGATACCGGGGAATCGAAACCAGTATTCTTCGATAGTAACAGGCGGGAGTCTCAAGGCCTTTGCTTACTTTAACTTTGCCCCTTCCTTCAAGGCCTTTTTATTTATATCCAGGAGATGGTGAGAGCGTTCGGGGAGGACATCTCTAAGATGATCGAGGGCCGTCCCCAGGGAGACAACTTTCTTTCGGGCCATATAGGCGCCGAGAGCAACCATATTGGCTACGTGGGAATTACCTAATCTCGTGGCTATCTCAGTGGCGGGAACTTCCATAATCTCAAGGTCATCTCTATTCGCTTCCCGGCTGATTAAGGAGCTGTTAAGAATGAGAAGCCCCTCTCTTTTAATCCGGGGTTCGAACTTATCCAGGGAAGGTTTGTTCATGACGATGGCCGTGGAAGGATGAGGAGAGAGGGGGGAAGCAATCTCCTCTGAGGAAATGATTACCGTGCAGTTAGCCGTTCCTCCTCTGACTTCGGCGCCATAGGAGGGTATATAGGTAACCTGATGGCCTTCCTGCATCCCTAAATAAGCGAGCAGTTTTCCCATAAAGATTACCCCCTGCCCTCCAAATCCGGCCATAATTATTTCTTCATGCATTTTTAATCTCCCCCAAGGGGAAATAGGGAATCATCTTCTCCTCCAGCCACTTCATTGATTCCCGGGGAGTCAATCTCCAGTAGCTGGGACAGGGAGAGAGGATTTCCACCAGGGAAAGGCCTAAACCCTTCATCTGCAGCTCAAAGGCCAGGCGCAGGGCCTTCTTCGCTTGGGCGATATTAGCCGGATTATTCACCGCCGCCCGATTAACATAGACCGTCCCGGGAAGAGAGGCTAACATCTCAGCCACTTTCAAGGGATAGCCGGTGGTGAGGGATTCCCGGCCGGCCGGAGTGGTCGCCGTCCTCTGGCCGATTAAGGTGGTAGGGGCCATCTGGCCGCCGGTCATTCCATAAACGGCATTATTAACGAAGATGACGGTAATCTTCTCTCTCCGGTTGGCCGCATGGATTATCTCAGCGGTGCCAATAGCCGCTAAGTCGCCATCGCCCTGATAGGTGAAGACGATATTATCAGGATGGGCCCGCTTTAGTCCCGTGGCTACGGCCGGAGGTCTTCCATGCGCCGCCTCTATCATATCCAGGTCGAAATAGTCATAGAGGAGAGCTGCACAGCCAACGGGAGCGATGCCCACCGTCCTCTCTCTTATCCCCAATTCATCTATGACCTCGCCGAGGAGGCGGTGGATGATACCATGCCCACAACCGGGACAGTAGTGGGTGCGAACATCTATCATACACTGGGGGCAACCAGATACTTTCTTCATATCTTCCTTATCTCCTCCAAAATCTCTTCAATGGTAGGGACCTCGCCTCCCGTCCTCCCGTAAAAGTGCACGGGACACCTTCCCTCCACCGCCAATCTCACATCCTCAACCATCTGCCCCGCGCTCATCTCCACGACCAGAAAGGCCCGGGCCCGGGTAGCTGTCCGGGCCAGGATATCCGAGGGGAAAGGCCAGAGGGTTATCGGCCGGAGCATCCCCACCTTTATTCCTTCTCTCCTGGCTCTGGATAAAGCGGCCCGGGACATACGCGCCGAGGTTCCATAAGCGACGAGGGCGATCTCCGCATCTTCCAGCGAAACTGCCTCGTAGCGCACCTCTTCCAGGGAAATCTTCCTATACTTTTCCTGCAAACGCTGATTGTGCCTTTCCAGGACCCTTTCTCCCAAATAAAGGGAGCGGATGAGATGGCGCGGTCTTCCCTTGGCCCCCGTTAAAGCCCACGGTTTTTTGATTTTTGATTTTTGATTTTTGATTTTGGATTTTATTTCTACCGGTTCCATCATCTGACCGAGAAGCCCGTCCCCTAAGATGACGACAGGATTGCGGTAGCGGTCGGCTAAGTCGAAGGCTAAGCGAGTTAAGTCTATCATTTCCTGCACAGTGGAAGGGGCCAGGACGATAGTCCGATAATCCCCGTGACCGCCGCCCCGGGTGGCCTGAAAATAATCGGACTGGGCCGGAGCGATGTTCCCCAGTCCTGGGCCGCCCCGAACGATGTTAACGATAACAGCCGGCAGTTCTGCTCCGGCTAAATAGGATATCCCTTCCTGTTTGAGGCTCATGCCCGGGCTGGAGGAAGAGGTCATGGCCCGCACTCCAGCAGCGGCAGCTCCGTAGACCATATTTATAGCTGCCAATTCCGACTCCGACTGCAGGAATACCCCTCCCATTTCGGGAAGTCTTCTGGCCATATAAGCCGTCAATTCATTTTGAGGGGTTATGGGGTAGCCAAAATAGTAACGGCAGTCAGCTTGAATGGCCGCCTCGCCCAGCGCTTCGTTCCCGCATATAAGTACTTTCTTAGACATCAGTCATTTCCCAATTTTGAATTTAACGCCCAGCAGGCGAACTTTTGATACCTGATTCTATCATTCTCCCTCTCCCCCGTCAATAGGGCGTAAAAGTGTGGGCGTATGACAAATCGGATTGCACATAAGAAAGCTGTATTATATCCTCTTCAGAAAATACCCGCTTATGCTCTCCTTGGAATGAATTTTATAAAAATCTTTCAGCATATCCTTATTCCTGGGAATATGCAGGTTCAGGAGTTCGCATTTTATATCGCTGAACTTACTAACAGCCACACTGAAACTCCTGAGTCCTATCTGCAGGAACAACGGGTAGAACTCTTCAAAGAAGGCTATTTCACCGCACAGGCATACTTCCTTTTTGACCTTTCTTCCGGCCCGGGCTATAATCTCCATCATCTTAACCAGGGTCGGATGCAGGATATGGTACCTGTCTTCTACTGCGGGATTTCCCCTGAAGGCAGCCAGAGAATACTGCAATAAATCATTTGAACCGATATTTATCCTCAAAAATGCGTGAAAACGGCATTTTTTAACCCCCATGTCGTCGGGGACATGTTCTGACTTACTTGCAAAAACGAAAAGTTTTGGGCAAGCGTAACTTGCAAATTCTTTGAAATGCTTGTAAAAATTCTTTTTGATAGTGATAATCGTGGGGAAGTTTGATAATGTTTTGCCTTTGTTTTCTGACCAATCTTGCAGGGACTACTATAAAATCCGTTCTGATGGTATCCAAGGTTGTAGTGAGATATTCTTTTGGTAAACATAATCTTTTGAACCAATGAACAATATCTGCGGCAAAGAGAAGAATCTGAAAGAAGGCCACATTGGATATCCAACTGTCTGTGGGAATTTTGCCCATTGGGTAATCGTAAAGAAGCTCCCGGATATTTTTCTCTGCGGATCTTCCGGGATAGGACGTCTTGCTACTACAAAGCGATGTTTCTTTTTCC
>CAZUTJ010000146.1:0-3548 GCA_964622875.1 uncultured bacterium | reverse complement strand
TATTATTCTTCGTGCGCTTCGTGAACTTCGTGGTAAAAAGTTCTTGATTTACCTTTTACCTGCTGCCTAAAATCTACTCAGTAGCTCCCTGGTAGCAACGGTTATATCCTTTGCTTTGAGGATAGCTGAGGCCACCGCCACCACATCGGCTCCGGCAGCAATTACTTCCTCTATATTGGTTTCGTTAATTCCTCCTATAGCTACTAAAGGAATCCTGATAGCCTTCTTTACTTCTTCAATCTTCCTCACCCCTAAGGGAGAGCCAGCATCTTCCTTGGTTGGCGTGGGAAAAATAGGGCCCAGGGAGACATAATCGGCCCCTTCCTTTTCCGCCTGAAGGGCCTCCTCTTCACTATGAGTGGAAGCGCCGATTATCCCTTCGCCCAGCAGCTTCCGGGCCTGAAGAAGAGGTAAGTCATTCTGTCCCAGGTGAACTCCATCTGCTCCCGCAGCCAGGGTTAAGTCAACTCTATCATTGATTATAATATTTATATTTTTCAAGGAGCTATCTTCTTTAAGCTGAGAAACGACTTTAATCGCCTCCTGCATGTTTCCTTTCTTATCCCGCCACTGGATAACCGTCCCTCCTCCAGCAGCTACCGCCTTAACTATCTCCACCGGGTCCTGACTGCCAATTAGCTCTCTGTCCAAAACAATATATAACTTCCATTCTCTTAAAACTTGATTGTATAGGAATTTCCCTTTTCCCCTCACCTTAGTCCTTTCCCCTGCTTGTGCCCTTGAGGGTAAGGGGGCAACCTGTACTTTATCTTTTAAAGTTAGACTTTCCCCTACTTCCTTCTCTAGAGAATAGAGCCGAAAGCGGATGGCCTTGAATTTCTCTCCTATTCGGGAATCAATCGCCTTGGAAAACTCTTCCAGGGACCTTAAGGCCTCCTGGCTGCGCACCATATTCGCCCTAATTATCTCCTCATAGCCATCCCTCCGGCCCTCCCCCGGTTGATAGAGTTCTCGCCCTACATCCCCCTGGCTGTTCCGGGCAGAAAGAAGCTCTCTCGCCGGGAAACTTTTGAGGACCTCGGTGATTTCGTGCCGAATCTCTTTAAGGCGAGCGCTAAATTGCGGTTCCTCGAGGATAAACCTGGTTACCTCCTCAACTACTCTTAAGCCTTCCCGGGCCCGGTTAGCATTGGCATCAACAACTCGATAAATTTCTCTCTGATTCACTCCTTTATTTCTACCTCCGGCGCTACCAACTCTTCCTCTTTTCTTTTCCCTTTTCTCGTCTCTTCAGGAGCGATTTTCACCACTAAGACTTTAATGGCTAAGATATCCTTAATCCCCAGGACATCCTCTACATATTTCTTGATCATCTCCTGAATACGGCTGGTTGCCTCCGGAATGTTGGTATTCGGCTCCAGAATAATGCGGTTATAAATCTCCAGGCCTTCCCGGGTAGCCAGCACCTGAGGATGCATCTCCCGGACTTCCATTAACTTTCCTCCTAATCTCTTGATGAAATCCTCGATAGCGCCGAAGGTTACCCTGACCTCGCCTTCGGGATTCTGGAAGGCCATTGAGGGTTCCCGGCTGAATCTCCGCAGGGTAAGGACAATTAGCAAACAGCCGAGGGCCAGAAAAACTAGACCCGCCCCGCCTACAAGAGCCCTTTTACCCTCCAGAACTCTCAGGAAACCATAAGCCTGGTCCGCTGGTGCCTCACCGAGGACAAAGGCTAACAGATATACCCCCAGAGCAACCAAAACAATAATAGAAAACGCAGTGCTAAAAGCCTTCATTTTCCTCTCCTCCTCTTCATTTTTTATAACCACAAAGCTCACGAAGGGCGCGAAGTCTTTTTAAAAATTTTATTTATTTCCTCTTCGTGAGCTTCGCGTTCTTCGTGGTTATAACCTTTTCATTTCACTTCCCATTTATGACCGCGGCTCTATCATAAATAGCTCCTGTCCAAACTCTACCGGATGCCCATTCTCTACTAATATCCTAACCAGGCGGCCATTGATTTCCGATTTTATCTCGTTCATTAACTTCATGGCTTCAATAATACAGATTACCTGCCCTTCCTCTATCTCATCCCCTTCTTTCACAAAAGGCTTAGCCTCAAGGGAAGGATTTAGATAAAAAGTTCCTACCATAGGAGAAGATATTTCCACCAGGCCTTTTTCGGCCTGTCCTCGACCACGATCGGGGAAAGACTCTCCTCTCGCTTCCTCCGGGGTGCCCGGGACAACTATCTCTCTAGCCTCTCTCCCGGGAGATGAAGACAGCGCTGCCACTTCAGGAGAAAGCCCTTTCTTCAACTTAACTCTCATCCCCTCTCTCTCCAGATCGAGTTCACTGATATCGGCCCTTTCAAAAATAGCGATAATTTCTTTCAACTCCTCAAGATTCATCATCGCCTCCGTGGTCAGTAGCTTGCAACTCTGTATAGTGCTTGTAGGGGCGACATTTATGGCGCCCGTTGTCGGGTTCAATGAATCTAACCTCTACAAATCAATCAAACTCTTTCCATATACTTCCCGGTCCTGGTATCAACTCGCACCAGGTCGCCCTTATTTATAAATAAGGGAGTCTGAATAACCGCTCCCGTCTCCAGAGTAGCCGGTTTCGATCCCCCTGAGGCCGTATTTCCTCGCACTCCCGGCTCGGTCCCGGTCACCTTTAACTCCACAAATAAAGGAAGATTAATCCCAAGCAAGGTTCCCTGGTGCATGAGCACTGTAACTACCATGCTCTCTTTAAGAAACTGAACGCCCTTTCCCAATTGCTCTTCCCCTAGAGCCAATTGCTCGTAATCAGCCGTATTCATAAAATAAAAAAGGTTATCCTCCCGATAGAGATATTGCATCTCTTTTTCCTCCAGGATAACCCGGTTCATCTTCTCTCCCGCCCGGAAAGTTTTGTCCAGGAGACGGCCGTTGGGAAGTCCTTTCAATTTTGTGCGCACGAAGGCTCCTCCCTTCCCAGGCTTAACATGCTGAAAATAGATAATTTCATATAATTTCCCCTCAAGCTCAATGATCATCCCGTTCTTGAAATCCGCTGTAGAAATCATCATAACCTCGTATTAAGTCGTAAGTGGTAAACTTTGAACCTTGAACCCTTTCTATATCCTATCTTTCCTTATTTTACTAAGGCAAAGGGTTAGTGTCAAGGACTATTTGAGCCGCCCCGAATCTTTTCCATCCGTGTTCTTACATTTTCCAGGGATGGGTCTAATTCCAGAGCTTTCTCATACTGCTCAAGGGCCTCCTCCTCCCTTCCCTTCAGCTCATATATCCGACCCAATAATACCCGATATTTAGCTCTTGCCGGAAAAAGGTCCCGGGCCTTTTCAAACTGCCCAACCGCCTCTTTCATAAGTCTTTTATCCTGGCCCCGGGCCTTATCCCAGAGAGCCTTTCCCAGGGTACTGCGATAGTGAGGCATAAAAGGATTGCGCTCAATAGCCTGGCGGTATTGACTTATAGCTTCATCCAATAATCCTTTATGCTGATAAATGGATCCCAGCCGGAAATATAAAGCTCCTTTTCTGGGATTCATACGAATAGCCTTGTTCAGATATT
>CAZUTJ010000145.1:0-3550 GCA_964622875.1 uncultured bacterium | reverse complement strand
TGCTTAAGGGCGTGTTAGCAATCTTTCGCTTAACCGAGGAATTTACCTTCTCCCCTCACCCTTCCCTTCCGCCTAAGGCGGAAGGGAAGGGTGAGGGGGGTAAGTTCAAGGGAGGATATTATGGCTAATGACAGATGGAAGCTAAGAAAAGAGGATGGAAAGATTTATGGTCCCGTAGATACAGAAACAATGAGGAAGTGGATTGGAGAGAAGAGAATCTCACCTGAGGATTATCTATCCCGTGAGGATAAAGAGGGGTGGGTAGAGGCAAAATCCATCCCCCAGTTTCAGGATTTATTTGAAGTGCCCCCCCCTAAGGAAAAATATGCCCGAGATGAGAAAGTCTCTTCCGATTCTACAGGATTAAATTATTGTCCTAATTGTGGCAAAAAGATTAAGGCAGGTATAAGATTTTGTCCTTCCTGTGGCGACCCTGTTACCACTTTCGGGAAGGAGAAAAGGGTAGCGGAAAGTTTAACAAGAGGAGAAAAAGTGGGTGAAAAATCTTTTTTTGGAGCGCTTTTTGATCTTTCGTTTACCAGTTTTATAGTTCCTAAAATAGTCAAGTTTTCGTACGTGCTGTCTATTATTATATGGGCTATTGTAATGATTGCTGGCATCTGGTATTCCCAGCGGTTTGGAATTCTTGATATTGGGGTTCCTAGTATAAGCAGAGGCTTGGTCATTGCTCTGATCTTAATCGGAACTCCATTAGTATTTCTGCTCCTGGTAATAATTGATAGAATTGTATATGAAATACTGGTTGTAATATTTCGCATTGCCGAAGATATTAGCAAAATAGCAGGACAAAGGGAAATTAGAAAATAATAATAGCTCTTTGCCGCATTTATTAGAAACCATGGGCATAGCTCAAGGGGCATAAAAATGAAGAGAATATTCTTATTCGGGATAGTTGGTCTGGCGCTTTATCTCCTCGTCCCCTGTTGGCCTGGCGATGTCTCCCGGGCAAATGCGGAACGAGAGAGATTCATAGGGTGGGCAGAGAGGCTCTCCTTCCGGAGGGGAGGCTGGAGGATACAGGAATCTGACTATTTCGTTATATTTTCTCACCGCAGCGTGCGCCGCTTGAAGAGGAAACTTGAGAGAGAATTAGAAAGTTTCAGTTTGCAGGTAGCCAGGAGAATCGGTCATAAAGATTTCGAGCTATATCAGGGAGAGAATAACAACTGGAATAAAAAGTTCAAGTTCTTCATATACGGGGACCAGAGGAGCCTGCGGCAGGCGAGAGAGAAACTTGGGGTGCCTGACTGGGCCAATGCCTGGGCCGGCGGCAACCGAACAGCTTTCTTTTATCATCTTAACGCCGATAGGGATACCATACTCCATGAGCTGGCCCATGAAATATACAACGAATATATCAACTACCGGAGCATCCCTATCTGGTGGAGCGAGGGGATAGCCAGGTTCTCTGAGCTTTCCCAGTTAGAGATGAGGGAAAGAATGATGGAGGCCAGATTCAGGGTAATTAACAATACCCACATTCCCTTACCTCAATTAACCTCGTATGATATGCGAGAACCCAGGTTGATATATGACCAGGGTCTGAGCCTGGTCGTTTTCCTGCTCAGCGAATATGGAACCTCTTTCTTTGACCGGCTCAATAAGTCTCTGCGTGCTGGCGAAAGCTTTGAATCCGCTCTGGCCAGCACCTATGGTGATGATTTTAATACTATAAATGACCTTAATAGAGCCTGGGAAGATGCCCTCCGCGATAGAAAAATCTGGAGGCGAATACTGAAGAGATTACCCAAAATCCTCAGGGAATAGGGGTTAAATTCTGGAGATGCGCTCACCCGCTAACAAGCAGCAGGGGACCACCGACTAAGACACTTAACTTTTTTCGTGGGACTTACTTGAGTATAGACTTAGTATCTGGCTCGGTTGATGTTTCAGAATGCTTTTGAAGATGACGAAAATCAATGGCAATATCTTTCCGGGATTAGCATAAGTAAAAAATAGTGTCTGTCTATTTTTCATTTTTAAGAAAGGAGGAAAGAAAATGGCTAAGATAATCTGGGGTCTTGTTATTGTATTGGTAATTGGTTTAGGTATCGCAATCTACGCGGAGCGTCGTCCAGAAATCCCACTGGAAGAAGCTGCCCGCGCGGAATTGGAGGTTCGCTTTGAGGGACGAACACTCCAGAAATGGAAGCGAGAGTTAGATAGCCCTTCCATTGAGCGGCGTATAGCAGCAGTAAGAGCAGCAAGAGAATTCGGGATAGTGGGAATGCCCCTATTCTTTAAAGCCCTGGGAGATGATGACCACTTTATTAGGGAGATGGCAGAGAAGATAATGGAGGAGCAGTTCCAATTTGCTCCTTTCGATGATATAAGAGTTAGCCCCGGGGAGATGGAAATAATTATCAGCATGCTGAAGGATGATGACACTTCCATACGAACAGGTGCTGCTTTTACGCTCGGTAGTATTGCTAACTCAATGAGACATAGAGAAAGACCACAGGTTAGAAGTATCCTACTCAAGGAAGCTGTGCCTGTGCTTATGGAGATGCTTGAAAGTAAGGAGGTTATTCTACCCCCTACTCCTTACATAATGGAGGAATGGACAGTACAAATGGTGGCTATGATAACTCTGAAGAGCATTGACCCGGAACTCTTCAGCGAGGCTGAAGCAGTAGTTAAAAAGATGCGTGAGGGTGATGACCCCCAGATGCGGCGGATTGCCGCAAAGACACTGGCAAAGATAGAGAAAGAGCGAGAAATGGCAAGGAGGGCAGCTTGCATATCTAACTTAAAACAAATAGGAGTAGCTCTCTTATATAAGTATGCTGCAGCTCGGGATGGAAGATTCCCCAAGTGCCTTAGTGACCTTTTTCCTGATTACATCACAAGCCCTTCTCTATTCATTTGCCCCAGTGCCGATATTGGCATACCTGAAAGGATAACAAGGGATAATGTTAATCTTGCCTATGAGTATATTCCCGGACTGAGAAAAGGATTGAGGGGAGCTGATAGCATCCTGGTATTGTATGACCGAGCGGGAAATCATCAAGGAGGAAGAGGCGCTCTTTTCCTTGATGGTACTGTTCGGTGGATTCCAGATGAAGCCTGGGCAGCAACCTACCAAAGACACAAAGAGCTTCTCAGAAGATAGCAGAATTAGAGAGGATGAGTGGGAAGGCCTCGGCCCTTGCCAGGTAACATTAAATTTGCTATGGTAATTTCGGTAAGGGGATGAGAAGAGCTGCTATTTTAGGATAGTTGCTTATGGTTACAAATAAAGGCATGTTAATGCAGAGGCTGGCCAGAAAAGCTGTCTATCTCTTGCAAGTCAAATAACTTGAAGGGAGGATATTGTTATGGCTAATGACAGATGGAAGCTAAGAAAAGAAGAGGGAAAGGTTTATGGTCCTGTAGATACAGAGACAATAAGGAAGTGGATTGAGGAGGGGAGAATTTCACCTGAGGATTATCTATCCCGTGAAGATAAAGAAGAGTGGGTAAAGGCAAAATCCCTCCCCCAGTTTTGGGGCTTATTTAGAGTAACTCCCTCTAAGGGAACATATGCCCG
>CAZUTJ010000144.1:0-3552 GCA_964622875.1 uncultured bacterium | reverse complement strand
AAAACACCTTCGCTCTTTCCTGGTATTGCGTTTCATGAATATATTTACATATAAGCCGGTAAGCCGGTCATTGCGAGGAGTGAAACGACGAAGCAATCCCTGGCGCCAGAGATTGCTTCGGCAAAAGACGCCTCGCAATGACCGGATGGTTTGACTATATTTTTATGAAACGATACACTAGTGCTCTGTGACATAAATTCCTGTCATTGCCCGGCTTGATCCCCCGATCAAGTCGGAGGACGCAATCCAGAATTCATAGCTACAGCCTGGATTCCCGCCTGCGCGGGAATGACAAACAAAATGTGTCGGAACTAATGCCACAAAGCGCTAGTAGGCACACCAGCCCCTCTCAGTTATTAAAATAACCCTCCCTACGGTCGGGAGTTTACAGTTTACAGTTTACAGTGAAAATCTAAGCATTATTGAAAATCCTGGACTTCAAGATAAACTTGGCGAAGCCATCTCGTCTTCCGGTCAGGCTGAATTTATTTCATTCCGTCGCCACAGGAGTGGCGACGCTACAGATTATTTCCGAATCTATTTGAGATTCCGAAACAATGCTAAAATGAATTCAGCACCGGGCCCGGAATGACCTTGTGGCCAGGAATTCGACAACTCGTCATGACACGGAGTTTGACTAGAGCTTTTACCCCAACTCCTCTCAATTGTTAAATTACCACATTATCATTTAAAAGTCAATTTATTAAAAATCCTGCCTTAAGAATTTTCTCTTTATCCATCAATCTCCCTACTGATATTCGGGAGTGAACAGTAAAAACGGCTCTCCTCCTTTTTTTTAGAGTACTGTAACTCAGACAATAGACACAGAGGCAAATATTCAGTGAAACTACCCCCCCTCACCCTTGCCCTCTCCCACAAGGGGAGAGGGAGATATTCGCCTTATCTCTTTCTCTCCTCTCCCTTTGGGGGAGGATTAAAGCCTGCCCCGCACTTGATGCGGGGGTGGGGGTAACCCTCTTCCGCTACCCTATAATACCCTATACCTAAAGGGCACAAGCGGGCACAAGCAGGCACACAAGCAAGGGAGAGGGTTATGATGACGAGTTTACCGAATGCTCACCAGAATCCAGATATAATACCAGGTAGCTGTAACTGGATTACCCGGTCAATCCCCTGGTCAAGCCAGAGGAAGGCAATGACAGGGTTAGTTGAGCTTTTACCCTCCCTTACCCCCTTATGACTACTAAAACTCACCCCGGGCTTCTTTTTCCTTATCTTTCACCTCTGACTTCTTTTCACCCCTTCATTCTCAGATGAGGACGATTCACACGAATAAGTTGACCGGAAATTTGTTTGTATGACTCAACAGCCTGGTGAATTCGACGAGCCTGACCGGCAAAATCAAGATCAAAAGTGCATACAATTATACCGGCATGGTTTGGCTGTGCATTGTGCAAGCGAATAAAATGCTTACGATTTAGTGCCAAGAGAGCCCGACCTTCAGCGATGGCAAAAGCCAACACAGCCTCATCCGAGATGGACTGTCCAGCTTTATCCGCTTCATGAGTGGTCAGCACATCATGCCCTAAGCAGCGGATTTCTTTGACTACCGGCATGGGAAAATTTTCGTTTGAGTAAAGCCGGGCCATCTCCTAAGTTTCCTCGTTCTCACGAATTTGCTGCTTAATTTCATCCCGGTGCGAGCGAAAATATGCCCAGGCGTTAGTTAAGTCTTCAGCCCGCAAAGTTGGATAACATTTTAATAAATCTGCTTCGCTTGTTCCCAACTGTCTGGCTTGAACCAATATCCACACTGGGATCCGGGTGCGAACGATACAGGGCTCCCCACCACAAATATCCTTAATACTCTCAATACCAGGGAAAGCATCGCCAAGATCTCGCACCATCCATTGAAGCACCTGAGCCTTTTCCGCTCGTGTCATCGTGGACAGTAATTCTTCCGCCTCTGGCAATGTACCCATTTTATTGCCACCTGTCTCCCACCATTCCCTCTTCAACTTCCATCTTTAAACTTTAATCCCTCTTTTAAGAAAACTCGTCGCTCCGCTCCTCATAACTTAAGAAAATCGTGTCCATAAAGGAGATAGGGAGATAAAAAGGCGATATTGGAGATAAAGAAAACTAAATTTATTGATTAAATCTCCTTGTCTAAAATATCTCCCTATCCCCTTTTTTACCTGTTGGGGGTACACTTTTTATCTTTCCTAGGCTTTGAAATTAGGCCACCTGCGGCGGCTGACTTTTTCTACAAGTTTGTAGGGGTCGGATTCCCGCCAAAGGCGTCCTCCATAGGCGGACGGTCGCCTCAGGAGACCGGGTCTGCCTATGGCATGATATCCGACCCGCTTAGAGGCGTCAAAGCACCCAACCTTAGAGAGCTTCTAATGAGGCTCGCGGGCTTGATGAATCAAGCCCCTACAACAACTTTGAAAATCCTGGACTTCAAGATAACCCTCCCTGCGGTCGGGAGTGGACAGTAAAAATCTAAAATTAGATGTAGGCTTTATCTTCCAACTTTACTATTCTTCCTTCGTGATCAGTTAATTTAGTATCAAGTTTGTGCTCAATTCTTTCTACCTGGGACCTCAAGCCGCTCTGCCCTTCCTCCAGTCTCTCCTGTCTTTCCTCCAGTCTTTCCTGCCCCATCTGTAGCTCTTTTACATCAGATTTTAACACCTGCACATCAGTTTTTAGCTCTTTTACATCAGTTTTTAAATCCTCTTGTCCCGCTCTTAACTCTTTTATCCCTTTACTATTTCCCCTGACGGCCATTTCAACTATATCAAAACGTTGTTCCATATAATTGCTTAACTGGCCTATTTCCCGGCTTCTTTCTTCTCTAAGAGAACCATATTGTTCGGCCAGGGCTTTAAATTGATGATCTACATGCTCGATCAGGCCGCGGTTGCACCTTTTAATCTCTTCGATAAAGCGATTTTCTTTTTCCCGGTTATCCATAGCTAATTTCCCGGTAACTACTTCAGAAGGTTCAAGGTTCACGGTTCAAGGTTGAAGAAATTTTGAATTCATTCTAACTTCTAACTTCTAATGCTCTATTTTCGCCAGGAACCAAATAAGGGGCCGCAGTATTCCCCGTACTGCCGCTTTTAGTACCGGCCTGGTAGAAATATAGGTTGCTAATTGCGGGCTATGGTGCTCATAAAAAGCCACCAATTTTCGCCCGAAAGTGTGCCTCAGGAGATGGCGGTCGCGAAAATTAGCTAATACCCGCACCTCCGGGGCCAGAGAGGTTCCATAAACGACCGTGGCTATGAAACAGCCTCCACCGCCACCGCCGTCTCCACCGCCTGCCGGAGCCGGGGTAGGAGTGACGGAGACTATCCCGGAGAAATCGCTCTCGTTGCCGTCCTCATCTACCGCCTTTATCTTATAATAGTAGGTGCTCCCGAAAACCTCATCATCCTCACCCACCCAGCCATCAACAAAAGGGGGAGAATGTCTATAGAAGGTCCTATCACCAGGGACCGTAGTCAGGTAACGGAAATCCCCATCGCCGGGGGAGGGAAAAGGATGGCCGAAAATACGGTAATAGATCCGGTACTTCCTAAT
>CAZUTJ010000143.1:0-3562 GCA_964622875.1 uncultured bacterium | reverse complement strand
TATCTTCCTGGACTATGCTGGCAGTAGGCATTATTGTCACCCTTCTTTCTTTAAGGCCCCCCGCCTTTCTTCTGGTTACTATTTTGTGGGCTTTCGGTATAGCCGGTGCCTCTCTTGGAGTTCCTATGGTTTTGGGTATCTGGTGGAAAAGAACAACTAAAGAAGGTGCTCTTGCCGGTATGATTGCAGGATTTTTAATCTCCTTTAGTTGCTATGTTTTAATTGAAATCTTAGGCTGGCATCCTACTCGGATTCACTGGACATTCTATGGGCCTTTAGGCTTTGTAAAGTCAATAGCCTTTGCTATCCCTTTGTCCTTTATTATCACCATAGTGGTCTCCTGGCTGACCAAGGAACCGCCGCTGGCGGCCAAACGGCAAGTAGATATGATGCATGGCTGGGAGGGCTACGAGGAGAAGAGATATAACAGTAAGATTCTCCCTATTATTATTGTAATTCTCTCAGCTTTAATCATTCTTTCCCTGGGCACCCTGCGTCAAGTTTTTGAGGCTATCCCTGGTTGATATTTACTAAAAAAGGAGAAAGGTGATGGAAAATTGGTCAAAGCTTTGCAATATGTCCGCTGCTGAAATCAAAAAGATGCAGGAAAGAAAACTACGGGATTTACTGATAAACCAGATTTATCCTTATAGTCCTTATTACAGCAAAATATTTAAAAAAAACAACATTGACCCATATAAAATCAAAGGAATACAGGATTTAAAGCATATTCCCTTTACTTATAAGGAGGATGTAGCCCCTACTGACGAAGATCCGGCAAAACATAAGGATTTTATTATTCGCCCTGATGAAGAAATTTCTGAGAAATACAGTCATATGGTAAAATTATCTCCATATGGCGGGAAAAGAGTCGTAGAAGACAAAATCTATGAATATAAACCGGTGCATATTCACTTTACCACAGGCAGAACCGCTAAATCCACTCCTTTTGTTTACTCTCTACGAGACCTGGAAAATATCAAGGAAGCTGGATACAGGCTTCTAAATGTCTTTGGTCTGACTGCCGAAGGCTTCTTTATCAATGCTTTTCCTTACTCGCCCCACCTGGCTTTCTGGCAGTCATTTTTTGCAGCAGAAAGTGGTGGCTTCGCCGGTCTTAACAGTGGGGGCGGTAAGATTATGGGCACGCAAAATCTTATTGAAGCGGTGGAAGAATTTAAGGCCACGGCTATGGTTGTCATTCCTGGATATGCTTACTATATGTTGCGAGAAGCCGCTCGCCAAAAAAGAGATTTCTCTTCTATACACACTATTATCTTTGGTGGTGAAAGAGTACCTCCCGGGCTCAAAACAAAAGTAAAATCCCTGCTGACGGAGATGGGAGCTAAAGACCCTATTGTTCTGGCAACTTATGGCCTTACCGAGGCCCGGACGGCCTGGGGAGAGTGCCCTGCTGAGAAGTCTTTTGGCTATCACACCTACCCAGACATGGCACTGATAGAGATTATCAATCCGGAAACAGGAGAGCCCGTTGGGGAGGGTGAAGAAGGAGAAATTGTTTGCACTCCTCTGGATTGGCGTGGTACTTGTGTTTTGCGTTACCGTACAGGTGACATTGCTAAAGGGGGTATTACTTATGAACCTTGCCCTAACTGTGGTCGCACCGTCCCCCGCGTTAGCGCTGATATCCAGAGGAAATCAGAGTTTAAGGAATTTAACCTCACTAAAATTAAAGGCACACTGGTTAACCTGAATAACTTTTTTCCATTGCTGATGAGTCATCCACAGGTGCTGGAGTGGCAGGTAGAGCTTAGAAAACGCAACAACGACCCCTTTGAACTGGATGAAATCTATCTCTATATCGCTCCTGAAAAAGGAGTTGATCTGGAAAAACTGAAGGTTGATCTCAGGCAAAAAGTAATCAGAGATACAGAAGTAGCCCCCTCCGACATTATTTTCAAGACTACAAAGGAAATACTTAAGCAACTTGGCATAGAAACAGAACTTAAAGAAAAAAGAATCTCTGACAATAGGCCCAAGGTTTGAGGAAGAGATTATGAAGAAATGGGATAAAATCAAAGCAATTGATAAAAAAGCATTAACAAGCTGGCAACTAACAGAGCTGAAAAACTTTCTTTCCAGTGAAGTTATGGAAAGACATCCGTATTATAGTCGCCTTTTTCAAAAAACAGGTTTTCGCCCGGCAGATATGAATAGCCTTGACGATCTCCAGTCGCTTCCCTTTACTGACTTAAAAGATTTAGCTGCCAAAGAACCGCAAGATACTCGTTTGGACAGATTCATGTTAACGCCTCCGGCAGAAACAGCAGCAGATGAAAAGGAGCCTACGGAGAAAAAGTCTTTCTTCGGCAAATTATTCCAAAAAAAGAGTAACACTGCAGCTGCTAACAACAAAGATTACCAACTGTCACAAGTTTTTTATGCCGGAGACTTTACATCCGCCCCGGTACCGCTTGTGATTACTGTCTATGATACTGAAAGAATAAAGGAAGCTGGCAGACGACTCTTTACTCTTTGGAAATTGGACAGGGATGATACCATAGTCAATGCCTTAAGTTATGGCCCTAATCTAGCTTTCTGGCAGGTTTTCTATGCCGGATTAGAACTTGGCAGCACTGTACTGCAAAGCGGTGGCGGCAGAGTGCTGGGCGCAGAAAAAATCCTTACTGCTATGGAAAATATGGAAGCAGAGGTACTTTTCGCTTCCCCTCTTTATGCCCGCACCCTTTTGCAAGCTGCTATAAAGTTTAAAGTAAATATCAAAAGCCTGACTACAATAGTACTGGGGGTAGAATCTCCTTCCCGAGAAATAGTCTTACGATTAAAAGAACTTATGACTTTGGCCAAGACAACAGGAACACGGGTTATCCGTTCTTTTTCCCTGACGGAAGCAAAGACAGGATGGGGAGAATGCCCTGAGGGAAGCGGGTACCATTTTCATCCCGACCTTCATTATATAGAAATCATAGATCCTGTTAGCGGAAAAAACCTGCAAGAAAATGAAAGCGGGGAAATAGTGCTTACTCATCTTGATGCCCGTGGCACCTGCCTGGTTCGCTATAGAACAGGACTCTTAATAACAGAAGGGATTACCTTCTCGCCCTGTCCTGACTGTGGTTCTTCCTTACCCCGCCTGGCGGGAGAAATAGAAAGCCGCAAAAACATTATCAAGCTAAGAACTGAAAAAGAGCAGGAAAAAATCATTGATCTGGAGAAATTAACGCGGCGACTTGATAAAGAGAAAAATCTCCTTCTCTGGCAGGGAGCAATAAAGAAAGATAAGAAACCTTCCTTAACTATCTACTCTTCATGGCTAAATAAAGATGATACTCATGCTCCTTCATTGAGAGAAGAAATATCAGAAAATATCGGATTAAAAGTAAATTTTGTGCAAGAATCTTATGGAAATATAATGAGTAGACTAAAGCTGGAAACAGCTTTTGCTTCCCATCGCTGGGTGATAGAAACAAGCTCTCCTATCTAAGGGGTTGCTCTTTCGCAACCCCTAAGGTTGCGATTGCTATTCCAGAATCCTTGCCGCCTCCTGACTGTCCGCCTCCATCACATAGGCGATGCCCGA
>CAZUTJ010000142.1:0-3567 GCA_964622875.1 uncultured bacterium | reverse complement strand
CTAATAGGACATTTCTATTTCGCTAGAATAGGACATTATCATTAAGTTACAACAAGTTTTTTTTCATTTTTTTTCATTTTTTTCTAAAAATTCCTGCCTATGCGGACAAAGAAGAAAGGGGAAAGATAACATTTTATCGTCGGTGAGGGTGGTCATCGAGCCTTATTAGCTTAAGCGAGGGGGGGGAGGGGGTTGATTTTATTGGTTTAGACTGGTGCTCTGGTGCTCTAATATACCTTGGTGTCTTTGTGCCCTGGTGGTTGAGTAGTTACTCTAACCCTACTAATAATTCCCAAATAGAAACTCGCCTGATTATAATCCTAGCTTCGGCCCGAGAGCCAATTCTTATGGGAAAAGGCGATGCGGTAATCCGGGCTACTACCTCAACATAGTTTTCTCCCTCTCTTAGCTCCGGGTGAGGTTTAATCTCCACGATATTGCCTGAAGCCAGGCCGTGCCGGCGGTGGCAAAATACCCGACTGTAAATCCTGGCCTGCTGACCAATCTTAACTTCACTGCTATCCTCTTCTTTAATCCACATCCGCAGGGCCCTTTCCTCAGAAGGGGCCAGAAGCACCAGCTCTTGACCCAGATGTACCGCCTCCCCCATCTCAACTGCTACCCTTACCACGGTACCGGCCGCAGGAGCAGTTATGGTCAAGGCCTCCATCTTTCTCTGAAAAGCACGCACCTCCCCGGCCAATATTTTTACTTCTAACTCGGCCTCTTGCCTCTCACGCCGGGACACATATCCCTTAGCAGACAGCCGCTTTAACCTTTCCAGATCCATCTCGGCCAATTTTAATCTCTCTTTTAACTGCCCCCTTCTTTCATAAACCTGGGCCTGGTCCTTCAACCGTATCAGAACCTCCCCTTTTTCTACCTCTTCCCCCACTTCTACCAAAATACTATCTACTACCGTATCCTTGATGGCCGCCTTGATCTCTATCTGAAGATAAGCCTCAAAAACACCCGTCGCTGTTACCGTCTTATCTACCTTGCCGATATAGAGCAAAATAATGATCAAACCGAGAAGCAAACAAGTGGCTACCACAAACAAGGGTAAGAGCCTAAATATCCTTTTAGGGCGAGATTTTCTCGCCTCTCTCTTTTTTCTATCCATTTATAGACTGAGCCTGGCATAACTCCCGGTAAAGGTTGCCTCGGGCAAACAACCCGGCATGGGTCCCCATCTCCACAATCCGACCCTGTTCCATAACAACAATTTTGTCCGCGTGTAATATGGTGGAAAGTCGATGGGCGATAATAAAGGTTGTCCTCCCCTGAGATACATTCTCTAAGGCCTTCTGTACTACCCGTTCTCCCCGAGAGTCAAGAGCCGAAGTAGCCTCATCAAAAATGAGTAAGCGCGGGTTGCGTAAGATGGCCCGGGCGATAGCTATCCGCTGCCGTTCTCCTACGGACAACCCTCCTCCTTTCTCCTGCAGTTCCGTCTCATAGCCCTGGGGCAGGCGCATGATAAAATCATGGGCCTGGGCCGCCTGGGCCGCAGAGATAATTTCCTCTGGGGCAGCCTCCCGCCGGCCATAGCCTATATTCTCTCTGATACTCCCGCTGAAAAGAAATATTTCCTGGAGAACCAGGCCGGTTGTCTCTCGTATAGAGCGTGGGTCAAGGACGGCGATATCATGATCATCTAAATAGATCCGGCCCCCGGTAGGGTCATAAAAACGTAAGAGAAGATTCATCAGGGTGCTTTTGCCGCAGCCACTGGGTCCCACCAGGGCCACTACCTCACCCGGGAAGACCTCCAGGCAAATATTTTCCAGGGTCGGCCCCTGATGGTCGTAACTATAGGACACCTTATCAAAAATGATATGTCCTTTTATTTTCTTTAATTTAACCCCCTGCCGCAACCTCTTCTCCTCCCCCTCGGTGTCCAGAACTTCAAAGACCCTATCCACCCCGGCCATGGCCTGCTGAACGATATTATTCAGGGAGGTCAGTTGGACAATAGGCGCATAAAGCATAGCCGTGTAGCTAATGAGCGCCGTAAGTTCCCCCAGAGTTATCCCCCCCCTGAGCACACTAAGGGCTCCGAAATAGAGGATCAGTCCGGTGCCTATCCCGGCCAGGACATCAGCGATCATCCATAGACGCACACTCAACATAGAATTGTCAAATTGACGATTAAAGAGGTCACGGTTATGCTGACCGAATTGATAGCGTTCATATCCTTCGGCTCTAAACGATCTCACCACCCTTATGCCCGATACCGTTTCCCCTAACCTACCGGTCATATCTGAAACTCGCTTACGCACCAATACAGAAGCATTCTTTATCCTTTTCCCGTAGTGAAGGAAGGCCCAGGCATATAAAGGCAAGATAGAAATGGCGATGAGAGTGATTTGCCAATTAATATAAATCATAATAATCAAAGCCATTATCAGGGTAAAGCCGGGCAAAACCAGAATTAACACTCCGGATACAAAAAGCTGGTGAATAGCATCTACATCACTTATCACCCGGGCCAATATCTCCCCGATCTTCTTTTTGTCATAATATTTTATCGAAAGATACTGGAGATGCCGGAAAAGTTTCTTGCGGATATTGAAAATGGCTTTCCCTCCTACATAAAAGATCAGGTAATGGCTGAGGAAAAAAAAGACCTGACGGAAGATATATATTAAAGCGATACCCAGCAGAATGATGGCCAGAAGTTGAAAGTTTTTGCCTATGATTACCTCATCAATGATAAACTTGATGAGCCAGGGTATAGCTAAGGCCATAAGGGCCATAGCCAGGAGACAGAAAGAGGCTACCATCTCCAGCCTCCAGTAAGGTTTTAAGAAGATGGAAAACAGGCGCAGAAAATTAGCTTTCTTTTTCATTAAAACTATCTCCCCCGGAAAAAAGAATATGTAGGGGCAGGGCTTGCCCCTGCCCAATAGGGTAACCGCAAGGATTACCCCTGCAATCCATGGATAATCTTGTGAAAATCTGTGAAATCTGTGGTTTCATAATTTGTCTTTCCGCGCTTCAGTGGTATTCTTTCCTTTAGTTTAGTTAAGCAAAATGCGTGCCAGGGTAGAAACATATCTCTAATTGTTGGTAACGGTTTGATATGTAAGCAGTTGCAGAAAAGCAAGGAAGGGGAAGGGCCTAAAGAAGGATTTTTATTGCCTCATATTTGAGACGAGGTTTTAACGAAAATCTGTTAACCCTTTATTGTATAAGATTTTATATCAATTCTCTATGATGATACTTTATATCAATATTGAGACTATCTTTTTATTCCCAGGTGGGCCAGTCGGCGATAAAGGGTGGCCCGGCTAACTCCTAAGGCCAGGGCCGCCTGGCTTATGTTGCCTCCCGATATCTCTAAAGCCCGCAGATACATCTCTTTTTGGGAACCCAAAACTTTCTTTCTTTCCTCAGACAAAAGGTCTTTTGGTTGCGGTTCGCTTATCCGGGGAGATTTGTAAAGCAGGGTCTCTCTCAGGTCGTCGGAAAGATGTTGCCAGGAGATGAGCCCCTCCTTTTCTACCCCAAAGGCGTGTTCAATTACATTCCTTACTTCCCGGGCATTACCCGGCCAATCGTGGA
>CAZUTJ010000141.1:0-3599 GCA_964622875.1 uncultured bacterium | reverse complement strand
GGCAATCATGGCATTTCCACAAGGCAAAGAGGTTGCCTGGTAAATATTCGGTGAAACCGCTATTAAATCCCTCTCCCCTCGTGGGAGAGGGTAAGGGTGAGGGGGGTAGTTTTTTTAGCTTCACCCCCACCTTAATCCTCCCCCATCAAGGGGGAGGAAACAGAGAAAGTGAATATCTCCCTCTCCCTGTGGGAGAGGGTAGGGGTGAGGGTTTTAGTTTTACCGAATACTTACCCTCTAAAAGCTTAAGTATCTCCACCTAAACTTAAATCTTCAGCTCAATCTGATGGAGGTCAAGTATCAATGGATTTAGCCAAACCAAGTGACTTTGGGACAGCGTCGAATACTTACACCGGAAATTAGGCTAAAGTTTTAGGGAGAACAATTGTGAAACATGCCGTTATCAAGGAAGGAGACCTCCTGGTATGTCTTGGTGGAGGCTATTTCGGGGCCAAAGCAGCCAGGCTTGGCAAGGAATGTAAGGCCAGAACACTGATAATAGATACAAACCCAGATTATGCTGCCAGAGAAATAGTCGATGTTGTATTGACCGGGCAAGGAACTATAAAACCAGGGCAAGTATCGCTTATCATTGGCGATGCCATGGAAATCCTGTTCGGCATCTTGCGAGGAGAGGTACCGCAGTGGATCATTCCTGCTGCCCCTGGGCATTCGTTGGGTAAATTGGCCAACAGTTGGTTAACGGCGAAAGGGCTTAAAGTGGCTAGCGGTGGAGATTTATTGACAGAAGTCCTATCCGGCTTACCGCACAGATTGGTCTTGAGCGCAAATGAGAAGTCTGGGATTATCATATCGAGTTATATGGCGAAGGGGCTAAGGTGTAAGGCGCCCTGTTCTCAACTCGAGATATGCCCGGTGACCAGGCACAAGAAGCTTGCTCCCATGTATAAACTTCTTGAATTCTCAACCTCCGAAGCAGTAGATTGCTATAAGATATTTGTAAGTCGTCAATTTGTTGGTGGGGTAGGAGGATTACCGGGTGTAGAGGTGAAAAAGACATTAAAGTATCTGGCAAGCCTTACACCACCCTATTCGTTAGCCATTGGCACTTCGTGCCGATGCCACGGTATACTGACCTTGTCTAAAGTGGAGGGGAATTAGATTAGCAATGTGGCTGATGGTGGCAATAGTTAGCATGCTAAGCCCGGAGAATATGATAGAAGGACAAGCAAGGAGCACTTATGTCAGCGGCTAAGGCTATTATCAGGCAAGCGCTGGGAGCGTTTCACGGAATCAAAGGAGAGATTGTTGATCACCAGGTTTGGGATATCCCGGCCAATGTACTGGTTCTTCGTCTGCCGATTCAGTTTATCTATGGGGCTGGGATAATCCTGGTAACTAGAGGATTGGCAGTAATTACCTTCTCAAATGGCTAATCGTAAGAAACGATTTGCAATAAGTAGCTGAAAGGAGCAAAAGATGCTGGAATTTTTCTTAAAAGGTGGGCCTTTAATGTGGCCAATTCTATTGTGTTCGGTGATCGTCATTGCTATTGTCTTAGAGCGGCTGTATCACCTTCGCCGGGCCGGAGTTAATTTGCCTAATTTATTAACGCGGGCAAAGAAGTTGTTGTTGGAAAATAAGCCAGAGGAGGCAGAAAGATTATGCCGGGATGCAACCGGCCCGGTAGCCCATATTTTAGCTATGGGTATTCACTTGCATAATCGCTCTCTCGAAGAGAAGGAGAAGATACTTGGCCGGGCCGGTTCAAGAGAATTGAGAAGATTAGAAAAGAATTTAGGGACATTGGGTATTATTGGACACATTGCTCCCCTCTTAGGTTTATTGGGCACCGTTACCGGAATGATTAAAGCCTTTATAAAGATTCAGGAATTAGGTGGCCGGGTAGATGCCTCGGTTTTAGCCGGGGGCATCTGGGAGGCCCTTATTACTACTGCTGCCGGTTTATCCGTGGCTGTTCCGGCCATAGTTTTTTATCATTATTTTGAGGGAAAGGTAGACAATTTTTCCCACCGGATGAAGGAAGCAATCGGAGAGGTTTTAGAGCCCTCAGGATTCAGCGCTCAGGACTAAGCTACAAAAGCTGAATCCTTAATCCTACGGGCTGAGGACTAAAAAAATGGAATTTGAAGGAAGAAAAAGAATAAGGACGCATTTAGACATTGCTCCTTTAATAGATATAGTATTTTTGCTTTTGATATTTTTTATGCTTACCGCTCACTTCATCACCCAGCCGGGGATAGAGATAACCTTGCCGGCGGCAAAGACGGCTACCATAGAAGAGATAGAGGATATTATTGTCTTTATAAGCCAAGAGGATGAAATCTTTCTTAATGATGAGCAGATTGACATTGAGGTCTTAAGGCCGGCTCTGGAGGCAAAATTGGAAGCCAGCCAAAAAAAGACAGTCATTCTAAAAGCTGATGAGAAAGTAAATTTAGGCTTAGCCGTCAAAGTAATGGATATTGCCAAACAGGCACGTGCAGAAGGGCTGGTGATCTCTACAAAACAGCCTACAGAATCCAGCGCTCAGGATTAAGCCTAAAAGCTGAATCCTTAACCCTGAGAATTGAGAGCCAAAAGATGTTTAATGATCGGATAACCATGATTACTTTTCTTGTTTCCCTGTCAGGGCATTTACTATTCTTGGGTATGCCGGGATTTAATTTAGACGCTCCTCCGGTTCAAAAGCCAAAGGATATTAGCATCGTCCTGAGGATGGAGATACCTCCACTCTTACCGGAGATAAGGGTACTGAGAGAGGAGAAGAAGCTGAAGGAGATGATAGAAGAAGAACTGTTAGATCCGGAGCCTGAGCCCATTTCTGAACCGGAATCTGAACCCGAACCTCAACCTGGGTCCCAGCCGGAGCCTGAGCCTATCCCTGAGCCCCAACCTGAAGAAGTAGCGATCGAAGAACCCCTTCCCGAACCAGAGCCAGAGCCTGAACCGCGGCCCCTCCCGGAATCTCAGCCGGAGGAAATAGTAGTGGATACCCCCCTTAGAGAGCCTCGGAAAGAGCCTGTTGAGGTAATTGACCCTCAGGAAGAAGCGATGCTCCGTTATCAGGATATGATAAGGCAAAGAATTGAAGCTCACCGCCGCTATCCCCGCTGGGCCAAGCAACAAGGGTTTGAAGGAACCGTTTGCCTTTCTTTTATAGTTTTAGAGAGCGGTCAAGCCAAAAATATTAGAATTGTTCGCCCCTCGGGTTTTATCATTCTGGATAATGAAGCTGTCTCCACGGTGAGAAGAGCCAGCCCCTTTCCCCCCATACCAAAAAAATTAAACCGTTCCCAACTTGATATAGAAGTTGCCATTGCCTTTAGGTTAAATTAAGGAACATCCCGAGTGATTACAAAGATTCAAACTAATTGGAGGATTAATGGGGTCATTAATGTGACCCCATTAATGCCCCATTCAAATAGATGTGGCCGGCTCAATAGTAAGCACTCAAAAAACTGATCGCACCATAGAGGTAACAGAGTTAGTTTTTATCTCTATGTTTAATGAAAGCGTGAAGGAAGAACTCCTCAAAAAAGACTTGTTTGATCATTGGAATAAATATTGTAATTGCTCAGGTGGCGGGGTGAGGGCATTTTGCTGTTGGAGTGGGG